>CAZZWY010000029.1:0-4583 GCA_964657785.1 uncultured Acetobacteraceae bacterium | reverse complement strand
AGAGGCGGCGCGTGACCTCGAACTTCGAGACCGCGAACGGCCGGGCGATCGTCACGTCGATCTGCAGCGCCTCGCGGTCGGCGAAGACCTTCGGGATGGTGAAGCGGGCGCGCTCGGCCGGCGTCGACCCGAGCCGCGCGTGGCCGGCGGGAACGACGACCATCTCGGGGCAGTCGTCCTGGCAGTCCCGGAAGGTCGTTCCCGGCGGCTTCGCATCGTCGGTCCGGGCGCTTGCGGCCAGGCTCGCGAGCAGCAGGGCCCCCGCGGCGAGACGAAGGGCCGCGGGCGTGGCGATGCGGGTCATTTGGCCTCCTTGAAGTTCGCCTGGTCGCGGTTGTCGCCGCGGCCGCTGTAGACGGCGCGCGACGGATAGGGAAAGAGCGGCCGGCTGAAGATCGCGTTCTCCATCACGCCCGGCGATGGCGTGAAGAAGCGCGGATAGAGGCCGCCCTTCGGGTCGACCGGCCGGACCGCGACGATGCGGTCGGGCGCCTTGCCGCCCTCGACCCACTGCTCGAGCGCGCCCATCCAGTCGACCGCGTAGGCGCCCGAACCCGACTGGCAGTGGTTGACGCCGGGCGCCATGAAGAGCCGGAAGAAGTCCTGCGTGGCGGCGCGGCCGCCCATCGTCCGCTCGACGGTCTCGTAGTAGTCGGCGGTCGCCTCGGGCTGGACGATGTGGTCGTTCCAGCCGTGGAACGAGATCATCTTGCCGCCGGTCGCCTTGAAGGCGCGCAGGTCGGGGTTCTGGGCGTTGTAGAGCGTCTCCTTCATGCCGACACGCTTCGGGTCGTCGTCCCAGTCGAATTGCGAGAGGGTCCAGTTCGGCCCCAGATCCGGCCAGAAGCCGAGGAAGCGGAACTGGCTCGTCATGAAGGCCTTGTAGTGCGAGACCTGGCCGTCGTCGCGCTGCAGCGAGCCGATCCAGACCGGTTCGGACCCGGGCATCACGCCCCAGTACCAGCGGCGGCCCTTCGAATCGTGCGGGCCGGCGTAGATCTTCTTCAGCGCCTCGGCCTGCTTGCCGCTCAGGCAGTCGGCCGACCGGCCGGCCTTGCAGACGAGCGTGCCGGGGTCGAACTTGCAGCGCCGCGGATCGGCGACGACGCCGTCCTCCACGCCGTCGGCCGCGTCGCACTGTGCGAGCACGGCCTTCGTCACGAGGTTCAGATCGGTCGACTTCAGCAGCGGCGTGCCGTCGGGGTTCTCGGCCGCCTGGATCGACCAGAGGATGTCGAGCCCGTCGCCCATCTCGTTCATCGGCGGCGAGCCGGCGAGGATGCCGTTGTAGTCGTCGGGGAAGCGCTGCGCCTCCACCAGCCCCTGGCGGCCGCCGGTCGAGCAGCCGAGGAAATAGGCGATGCCCGGCGGCCGGCCGTAGAACACCTGGGTGATGTATTTGCCCGCCAGTGTCGTGACGTGGGTTGCGCGATAGCCGAAGTCGACCTCGGCCTGCAGGTTGTCGTAGGCCCACTCGGCATCGATCTGCGTGCCGCGGTGGCCCATGTCGGTCATGATGCAGGCATAGCCCTTCAGGAGCGGCACGTCGCAGCCGGGCTCCTGGATGCCGCCGCACATGCCGCCGCAGCCGACCATCGCGAACTTGCCGTTCCAGCCGCTCATCGGCAGGCGCAATTCGAAGCCGATGGTCGGCGACACGTAGCCGGTGACGAGGCAGTAGGGCGGCACGTCGCTGCCGGTCGTGACGATCTTGGCCGAGGTGAGGTGGCTCGGCGCGTCCGGGATGCGGGAGAAGTCGACCGGCGTACCGCGGGCGTCGGCGAGGTTCGGCGTCGACATGCGTTCGCACGCGTTGTTGCCGGTCACGGCCGGGACCGAGGCCGGGACGCTCGTCGGGTTGTCGGCCGCCTTCGCCACGGCGCCGACGCCGAGGCCCACGACGACCTGCAGGCAGAGGACCAGACGGGCAAGGGTTCGCATCGGCGGCTTTCAAAAAAATGGGAGGCAGGGGGCGGTCGGACCATAGCGCTGCGCTGCGGTCCTTCGCGCTTGCGGCTCGATGCCTATCCGCCTGTCGACCACCGGCCGGGCCCGACTGCCGCAGCCGTTTGGGCGCGTGAAATAGTCGTGCCGACCCACCCATCACCAAGGACAGGCATGAGCGTCGACAACCCCGGAGAACCGGAGATCCGCCAGGAGCTCGTCGTCCATCGCCGCGACGTGCCGCAACTGACGGTTCACTCCTGGTCGCGCGACGGCACGATGCTGAGCGCCTGGCCGGGGGACGGCAAGGTGCCGCCGGTCGACGCGTGCGAGATCCGCCTGCGCATCGTCGCCTTTCCCGGCGGCTCGGTGCGCGAGATCCACCTCGACAAGGAAGCGCGGACGCATCCGCATCCGAGCTACGAAGCGGTGTTGTTCTACCAGGTCGACGGCCGCCGGGTGCAGATGGTCAACGAGCGCAGCCACGAGGTGAACCCGGGCGACGCCTGCCTGCAGCCGACGGGCGTTCAGCACTCGACCTTCCAGTTGATCGCCGGCCTCTTCGTCGAGTTCGCGTTCCCGGCGCCGCGCCTGCCCGGTCCGGAGGCGATCTGGATCACCGCCGACGCCGTGCCGGCGGTCGAGTCGGCGCCCGGCGTCCGCGTGAAGACCTTCGCGTTCCCGACCTACCCGCTGCACGAGACGCGTCTCGCCGCCGGGGCCGGCGTCGCGGCCCGGCGCGACGCCGCCGACGAGCTCTTCTACGTGGTGTCGGGCCGGATGACGGCGACGTTCGGCGATACGCAGGTCGCGGTCGAAACGGGCGACTGCCTGCGCGGGCTCAAGGGTCAGGGTGTCGGTTTCGCCGCGCTCGAGGACGCGGTGTTCATCCGCGCCGCCGTCCCCGGCTGAGCCGCCGCAGCGGCCGCCGACGCGCCGTGTCCAGACCCTCCGAGACCCGCCCCATGCTGATCAAGCGCCGTGAATTCGGCCGTGCCGTCGTCTTCGGAGCGGCGGCCGCGGCGCTTCCGTTTGCCGGTCGTGCCGCCACCCCGGCGAACAGTTCGGCGGCCGAGACGGCACGACGCGTGCGGGTGGGGAGCACGACTGCGACGGCCGAAGTCGAGGCGGCTCTGCGGCGCATCGCCGCGGGACAGCCCCGACTGAATGCCTTCATCAGTGTCTTCGCCGAGGCGGCGCGCCAGGAGGCCGCCGTGCTCGACGCCGAACAGCGCTCCGGCCGCTTGCGCGGGTCGCTGCACGGCGTCGTCCTGTCGGTCAAGGACAACATCGATACCGGGGGGCAGCGCACGACCGGCGGCTCGCCGGTGTTCCAGATGCGCGTGCCCGAGGTCGATTCGACCGCGATCGCGCGGCTGCGCGCGGCCGGCGCGATCCTGATCGGCAAGAACACGCTCAACGAGCTGGCGATGAGCGACGGCCGCCAATCCTTCTACGGCCGCGTGAAGAACCCCTGGGCCCTGGAGCGCGAGACGGGTGGCTCGTCCTCGGGCTCCTGCGCGGCGGTCGCGGGGGGCTTGGTCCCGGCCGCGATCGGCACCGACACCGGCGGCTCGATCCGCAACCCGGCGGCGTGGTGCGGGGTCGTCGGCCTGAAGCCGACCAGCGGGCTCGTTCCCAATCGCGGCACGATCGCGCTGTCGCCGTCGCTCGATACCATCGGACCGATCACGCGCACCGTCGAGGACGCCGCGCTGCTGTTGACGGTCATGGCCGGCTACGACCGGCTCGACATCACCAGCGAAGACCATCCGGCGGAGGACTACCTGGCGGCGATGCGCCAGCCCGTCGCCGGGCTTCGCGTCGCCCGGCTGCTCGGCCATTTCGATCGGCTCGCCCCCGATGTCGGGACCGCGATCGACGCCGCCGTCGCGACGATCGCGGCGCTCGTCGGCAGCCCGGTCGGCGAGGCGGCGCTCCCCGATGGCGGCAAGGCGATGGCGCTCATGCCCTTCGGCGAAACCTATGCCTGGTATCGCGAGAGCCTTGCGGCGCACCGCTATCTCTACAGCGACGTCGACCGGGCCACCCTCGACTCCCTCGCCGATGCCAAGGCGGTCGACTACATCCAGGCCCACTGGGAGATGCAACGGCTGCGGCGCACGGTGAACGATGCGTTCGCGTCGGTCGACCTGGTGCTGTTCCCGACCACCCACGTCACCGCACCGCTGTTCGTCAAGGATGCGCCGCCCGACCCCAACGGCGCGCGCGCCCAGAGCGCCTTGTTCGATGCGGGGCTCTTCAACGTGCTGGGCCTTCCAGCGATCTCGGTGCCTTGCGGCTTCGACGCCGCGGGGCTGCCGATCGGTCTGTGCATCGCCGGGCCGCGCTACGGCGAAGGGCGATTGCTGGCATTGGCGAATGCGTTCGAGCAAGCGACGGCCTGGCATCGGGGGTACCGCCGAGCCGAGGGCCCGTGAGTTCGACGGTCGACACCGCCGGCCAGGCCGATCAACTCAACGCGCGGCGGCCTCGGGCAGGCGGAAGTACTCGACCATCTCGATCGCCGTCCCGTCCGGGTCCTCGATCACCGCATAGCCGTAGTCCCTCTTCGCCGACGTGTGCCGCGCGTAGGGCAGGGTGATCCTGCCGCCGAGCGCCTCGACCTTCGCGACGCG
>CAZZWY010000028.1:0-16718 GCA_964657785.1 uncultured Acetobacteraceae bacterium | reverse complement strand
GGCCAACGTCGTGCTCGGTGCGTCGCAGAAGGGGTTGATGACGCCGCCGGGGCTCGCCTTCGTCGCGGTCGACGCCAAGGCCTTCGGGGTGGCCGAGCGCAACCCCGCGCCGCGCTTCTACTGGGACTGGCGGCTGCGCCGCAACGAGCTCTCCTACCGCAAGTTCTGCGGCACCTTGCCGCAGAGCCTGATGATGGGGCTGGAGGCGGCCCTCGGGCTGCTCTTCCACGAAGGCCTGCCGCAGGTGATCGCTCGGCATCGGCAGCTCGCCGATGCGGTGCATGCGGCGGTCGGGCGCTGGAGCGAGGCCGGCGCGGTCGGCTTCTTCGGCCAGGTGGCATCGGCCCGTTCGGTCTCGGTGACGACCGTCGCGACTGCGCCCGGCATCGACCCGGAGGCGATCCGCAGCGTCGCGCGCGAGCATTTCCAGGTGGCGGTGGCGGGCGGCCTCGGCCCGCTCGCCGGACGGGCGTTTCGCATCGGCCACCTCGGCGACATCAACCCCGCGATGATCCTCGGCGCGCTCGCCGGCGTCGAGGCGGCGATGCGGGTCCAGGGCGTGCCGCTCGGTGCCGGGGGTATCGAAGCCGCGATCGCGTCGCTGGCGCGCCAGGTGCCGCGCCTGGCGGCGGGCAGCGCTTGAGCTCGCCGGACAGCACGCCGGGCGACGTGCCGGGCCTGGGCGATGCCCCGCACGAGCGCTCGGCGCCGAGGCCTTCGGCCACCGCGCTGATCCACCACGCCTACCGGCCGCCGGACGGCTTCGCCGCGACCCAGCCGGCAGTGCACAAGGCCTCGACCGTCATCTTCCGCGAGGTCGCCGCGCTGCGCGCGCGCGACTGGCGCGAGAAGACCGGCTACACCTACGGGCTGCACGGCACGCCGACCACCTTCACGCTCGAAGAACGCATCGCGACGCTCGAGGGCGGCCGGCGCACGCTGCTGGTGCCGAGCGGCCTGGCGGCGATCGCGCTCGTCGACCAGGCGCTGCTGAAGTCGGGCGACGCGGTGCTGATCCCCGACAACGTCTACGGCCCGAACAAGGAGCTCGCCCGCCACGAGCTCGCCGGCTGGGGCATCGCGCACCGCTTCTACGACCCGCTGGACGTGGCGTCGCTCGAGGCGGCGATCGGTCCCGACACCCGGCTCGTCTGGCTCGAGGCCGCCGGCTCGGTGACGATGGAATTCCCGGACCTGCGCGCGCTCGTTCGGGCCGCGCGCGCCCGCGGCGTCGTGACGGCGCTCGACAACACCTGGGGCGCGGGCCTCGCCTTCGACGCCTTCGATCTCGCGCCGGAGGAGGGCGCGAACGCCCTCGGCGTCGACATCTGCATGCAGGCGCTCACCAAGTACCCGTCGGGCGGCGGCGACGTGCTCATGGGGTCGGTGACGACGCGCGACGACGCGTGGCACCTGCGTCTCGCGGCCACCCACATGCGCATGGGCTGGGGCGTCGGCGCCAACGACGTCGAGGCCGTGTTGCGCTCGCTGCCGTCGCTGCCGCTGCGCTACGCCGCGCAGGACCGGGCCGGCCGGGCGCTCGCCGAGTGGTGCTGCACGCGCCCCGAGATCGCGCAGGTGCTGCACCCGGCCTTCAGCGGCTCGCCCGGCCACGCGCACTGGCGCTCGCACTGCGGCGCGGGGTCGGGCCTGGCCGCCGGACTTTTCTCGGTCGTGTTCGACGAGCGCTTCACGCCCCGGCAGATCGACGCCTTCGTCGACGCGCTCCGACTCTTCAAGATCGGCTATTCGTGGGCCGGGCCGATGAGCCTCGTCGTGCCCTACGATCTGCCGACCTTGCGCAGCCGCCCGGCGTGGCGGGGCGGGTTGGTGCGCTTCTCGCTCGGCCTCGAGGACGTCGCCGATCTCATCGGCGATCTCGCGCAGGCGATGCAGGCGCTCGACCGCGGCGGTTGAACCGAGCGGTTCAGGCGCTCACGGCGCGGCCCGCCGCTCGCGCAACCGCATCGTCAAGCCGACCGGCGTCATCGTGAACGCCATTCGCTCGACCGGCTCGCCGCCGCCGGCGGTCGAGACGCTCTCGATGTCGAAATGGGCGAGCAAGGTCGCGATCGCGAGCTTGATCTCGAGCAGCGCGATCGCCCGGCCCGGGCACACGCGCGGCCCGGCGCCGAAGGGCATCGAGACGCGTTTCGCCGAGGCGGCCGTGGCGCCGGCGCTGCCGCTCTCCAGCCAACGCTGCGGCTCGAAGGCCGATGCGTTCGGAAAGAAGCGGTCGTCGACGCTGTCGCCGCGCATGACGCACCAGATGACCGTGTCCTTCGGGATGCGGAGCTCGCCGATGGAGGTGTCGCGCAGCGCCTGGATCGCCTGGAACGGGGCCACCGGCTTGAGCCGCATCGTCTCGTGGGCGCAGGCCTCGACGAACTCGAGCCGCCCGAGGCGTTCGAGCGTGAAGTCTTCGACTTGTCCAGCGTGCGCCAGCACCTCGGCGCGGGCCCGCTCCAGCGCCTGCGGATGGCGCTGCAGCAGGTGGATCATCCAGGCGAGCGTGTTGGCGGTCGTGTCCTCGCCGGCCAAAAGCATCGTCATCACGTTGCCGGCGACTTCCTGGTCGGTCACGCCGCTGTCGCCGGCGTCGGCCGCGACGATCATCGCCTCGAGCAGGTTCGGCGGCGCGGCCCGCCGCGCGGGGTCGGCCTCGAGCCGCCCGCGCGCCTGGGCGATGAAGCCGTCGATCGCGAGGTTGACTTCGCGCATGCTCGTCTCGAGCTCGCGGTCGGCGCGGCTCTTGTGCCAGCGCCAGACCGGCAGCAGCGCGAAGAGGCGCTTGTAGAACGCCGGGAAGATCTTGTCGAGATGACGCTGGATCACGTCCTCGTCCGACTCCAGCGTGTTGATGTCGACGCCGAACGCGAGGCCGGCGATCGCGTCGACGGTGTAGCGCATCAGGTCGGCCTGCAGGTCGATCGCCGAACCCGCGGCGGCCGCGAGCTGCCAGCGCCCGCGCAGCCGCTGCGCGACCTTCCGCAACGAAGGGAAATAGGCGCGCAGATGGGCCGGGTCGAAGCCGGCCATCACCATCCGCCGCTGCGCCCGCCAGGCGTCGCCGTTCGCCCCGAAGACGCCCGGCTTGAAGCCGAGCTCCATACCGAGCAGCTCGAGCTGCCGGGTGCGCCGAAAGCCGTCCGGCCGGTCGCGCAGCAGCGTGTGCAGCACCTCGTGATCGGCGACCGCGACCAGCGTGCGCGGGCCGAGCTGGAACCGGAACAACGGGCCGAACTCGCGCGCCCAGGCTTCGACGTGCTGGTGCAGCTTCGAGCGGTCGACCTGCAGCAGGTTGCCGAGCAGCGGCAGCCCTCGAGGGCCGGGCAGCTCGGCGATCCGGCGTGGCGTCGACAGGGCGGTGTTCATGCGCAGGGCGTCGCCGTCCTCAGTTCGCTGCCGGCTTGGCGGAAACCTTGTGGCGCATCAGGCGCCCCTTCTCGCGCTCCCAGTCGCGCTTCTTCTCGGTGTTGCGCTTGTCGTGCTCGGCCTTGCCCTTGGCGAGCGCGATTTCCGCCTTGACCCGGCCGCCCTTGTAGTGGAGGTTCAACGGGACGAGCGTGAAGCCCTTCTGCTCGACCTTGCCGACCAGCCGCTTGATTTCCTCGCGGTGCATCAGCAGCTTCTTCGTGCGATCGGCCTCGGGGCTGACGTGCGTCGAGGCGTTGCGCAGCGCGTTGATGCGGCAGCCGATCAGGAACAGTTCGCCGTCCTTGATCACGACGTAGCCGTCGGTGAGCTGCACCTGCCCGGCGCGGATCGCCTTGATCTCCCAGCCCTGCAGGACCATGCCGGCCTCGTGATGCTCCTCGAGGTGGTAGTCGAAGCGGGCGCGGCGGTTCTCGGCGATCGGCGCGTTCATGGCAACGCCCCGCGCGCCGGGACCGGCCGACGTTCGGGCGAGCGGCACCCGGGGGACCGGGTTCGAAGATGAATTCGCATACGATGGCATTGTATGAAGCACGTCAAGAAGTCCGTTCTGATCGCGAATTCGCCGCACGAGATGTACGCGCTCGTGACGGCGGTCGAAGACTATCCCCGGTTCATCCCGTGGTGCGAACGCGCCGAGGTGCTCGAGCGGCAGGCGGACGGCGTGACGGCGCGACTGCACCTCAATTTCCTCGGCGTGCGCCAGGCGTTCACGACGCGCAACACGAACGTGGCGGACCAGAGCGTCGCGTTGAAGCTCGTCGACGGCCCGTTCTCCGAGCTCGACGGGCTCTGGCGTTTCGTCCCGGTGCCGAACGCGGACGGCGTCGCGGCCGATGCGTGCCGGGTCGAGTTCGAATTGCGCTACGACTTCGCGAGTCTGCCGCTCGAGCTGCTCATCAGCCCGATGTTCGACCGCGTCGCCAACACCTTCGTCGATTCGTTCGTGAAGCGCGCCGAGCAGGTCTACGGCGGCGGTTGAGGGTCGACGCATGCCGGCCGAGGGCCCGATGCTCGCGGTCGCGGTCGCCTTCAGCCCGTGCGCCGGGGTGGTCGACGAGGTGAGCTTGCGACTGCCCGAAGGCGCGACCGTCGGCGACGCGGTGCTGGCGAGCGGGTTGCAGGCGCGCCACCCGGACGTCGATCTCTCGGCGCTGCCGGTCGGCGTCTGGGGCGCGCTGCGGCCGCTCGACGCACGCGTGCGCGATCGAGATCGGGTGGAGCTCTACCGGCCGCTCAGCGTCGACCCGAAAGAGGCCCGCCGGCGGCGTCACCGCGCGACGCTTGCCCCTGCCGGCCCGAAGCGCACACGCTGATCACTCGACTGGGCGCAGCCTGGCAGGCCGCCGGGCGGTCCCGTCGCCGCTCAGCGGCATTCGGAGGCGATCGCCTCGCGCGCGCGGCGGGTTTCCTCGGCGCGTGTCGCGTCGTCCATCTCCTCGCGCTCGCCGCGGGCGTTGACGCGCGCGATGCGCAAGCCGCTGTCGAGCGTGCGCATCTGGTCGCGCGCACGGACGCAGTTGTCGGCCCGGAGCGCGGCGAGCCGGGCTTCGTCGGCCTTGCGCCGGTCGACGTCGGCCTGCTCGGCGAGCTTGCGCTTGGCCTCGAGCTCGGAGTCGACGCCCTTGGCGGCGAGCGGCGCCGAGGCCGCGGCGGAAGCGCCGGACGCGGCACTCGCGGCGGCGGCCGCCGTCGGCGCGACGCGCGCCTGGGCGCTCGGGCGGGCGAGGATGTCCTTGTCGGACACGCCCGGCGGTGGCGGCAGATCGCTGTACTGCGTCTGCCCGTTCTTGTCGCGCCATTTCCACTGCGCCGCGGCCGGCAGGCAGATCGTCGAGGCGCACACGGCAGCGAGCAGGGCGGCGGTCCAGCGTGACATGGGCGATCCGTGAAGCCGGGGAGGGCCAAAGTGTAGTGTGGCGGGCTGGCACCGGCCACCCGCCAGCGCCCGATCGTCCCCGCCTGGCGACGAATCCGGCCGCAACGACGCACTCCGTATAATTCACTTTTGCGTCCGGAGCTTCTTCGATGCGCCTTCTCGGCAAAGCCCTCACCTTCGACGATGTGTTGCTGGTGCCCGCTTTCTCCCAGGTGTTGCCGCGCGACACCGATCTTTCGACCCGGCTCTCCCGCCACATCCGCCTGAACCTCCCGCTGGTGTCCGCCGCGATGGATACCGTCACCGAGGCGCGTCTCGCGATCGCGCTGGCGCAGGAAGGCGGCATCGGCATCGTCCACAAGAACCTGACGCCGAAGCAGCAGGCCGCCGAGGTGGCGCGGGTCAAGCGCTACGAATCCGGCGTGCTGCGCGACCCGATCACGGTCGCGCCCGACACGCCGGTGCGGCAGGTGGTGGAGCTCTCGCGCCAGCATGGCGTCTCGGGGTTTCCGGTGCTCGGCGGCGCCACGGGCAAGACGGTGGTCGGCATCGTCACCAATCGCGACCTGCGCTTCGAGTCGCGCCTCGACGTGCCGGTGAGCGAGATCATGACGCCGCGCGAGCGCCTCATCACCGTCGACGAGACGGCGACGCTCGACGAGGGCAAGGCGTTGATGCACCGGCACAAGCTCGAACGCGTGCTCGTCGTCAACGACGACTTCGAGCTGCGCGGCCTGATGACGGTGAAGGACATCACCAAGCAGACCAGTTTTCCGAGCGCCGCGCGTGACGCCCAGGGCAAGCTGCGCGTCGGTGCGGCCGTCGGCGTGGGCGAGGGCACCGAGGAGCGGCTCGAACTGCTGGTGCGGGCGGGTGTCGACGTGATCGTCGTCGACACCGCCCACGGCCACAGCGCCGGCGTGATCGACCGCGTGCGGTGGGTCAAGGCGAACTACCCGAAGCTCGACGTCATCGCCGGCAACATCGCGACCGGCGCGGCGGCGAAGGCGCTGGTCGAGGCCGGGGCCGACGCGGTCAAGGTCGGCATCGGCCCGGGCTCGATCTGCACCACGCGGATCGTGACCGGCGTCGGCGTGCCGCAGATCTTCGCGATCGAGCAGGTCGCCCGCGCGATCGCCGGCAGCGGCGTGCCGCTGATCGCCGACGGCGGCGTGCGCTTCTCGGGCGACCTCGCCAAGGCGATCGCCGCGGGCGCCGACACGGTGATGATGGGCGGCGCCTTCGCCGGCACCGAGGAGGCGCCGGGCGAAACCATCCTCTACCAGGGCCGCACGTACAAGAGCTATCGCGGCATGGGCTCGATCGGCGCGATGCAGCAGGGGTCGGCGGACCGCTATTTCCAGGACGACATCGGCAACCGCGTCGGCAACCGCGCGAGCAACGGCGCGGACGGCAGCGCCGGCCCCAACCCGAACTCGGCCAAGCTCGTGCCGGAGGGTATCGAGGGACAGGTGCCGTACAAGGGCACGGTGGTGGCGGTGATCTTCCAGATGGCGGGGGGCCTGCGCGCCTCGATGCACTACTGCGGCTGCGCGAGCATCGCCGAGATGCACGCCCGGGCGGAGTTCGTCGAGATCTCGACCGCCGGCATGCGGGAAAGCCACGTCCACGACGTGCAGATCACCAAAGAATCCCCCAACTACCGGATGGAGTGAATGGTGTTCTTCCGCCGCCGGCTCGCCCGGCCCGGACCGTCCGCCTCCGGGCCTGGCCCCGCAAACGGCGAGCGCGCCGCCGCGCGCCAGGCCGGCATGCCGTTCATCATGCTCGCGGTGCTGATCGACATGATCGCGATCGGCCTGATCATTCCGGTGCTGCCGGTGCTGGTCGGCACCTTCACGATGTCGCAGTCCGACCAGGCGTTCTGGAGCGCCGCCGTCACGGTCGCGTTCGGCATCGCCAATTTCTTCGGTTCACCGATCCTCGGGCGGCTCTCCGATCGCTACGGCCGCCGGCCGGTGCTGCTGCTCGGCTTCTGCGGCCTGGCGCTGAGCTTCTTCGTCACCGGCCTGGCGACGCATCTGTGGATGTTGCTGGCCGTGCGGCTCTTCAGCGGGGCGATGCAGGCGAACGTCGCGGTCGCGAACGCCTACGTCGCCGACATCACGACCGCCGCCGACCGCGCGCAGAGCTTCGGCAAGCTCGGCGCGATGCTCGGCGTCGGCTTCATTCTCGGCCCGGTGATCGGCGGCTTCCTCGGCAGCATCGACGTCCATCTGCCGTTCTTCGGCGCCGGTGCGCTCGCGATCTGCAATTGGATGTACGGCTACTTCGTGCTGCCCGAATCGCTGCCGGCCGACCGCCGCCAGCCCTTCGTGCTGCGCGAGGCGAACCCGGTCGCGTCCCTGCGGGGCCTGGGCGATCTGAAGGGCGTCGGCTTGCTTGTCGTCGTGCTGGCGCTCAGCACGCTCGCGCAGTTCATGACGCACACGACGTGGGTGCTCTACACCACCTTCAAGTTCGGCTGGGGGCCGCTCGAGAACGGCTGGTCGCTGCTCGGCATCGGGGTGATGTCGGTGCTGGTGCAGGGCGTGTTCCTCGGGCGGCTGCTGAAGCGCTTTTCGGCGCAGCGCCTCGCGGTGATGGGGCTGGTGTCGTCGAGCCTCTGCTATCTGCTTTGGGGCGCGGCCTCCGCGGGCTGGATGCTGTATGCGGTGATGGTCGTCAACGTCCTCGGCTTCGCCGTGCAGGCGTCGTTGCAGAGCATCATCTCGAACGCTGCCTCGGCGACCACGCAGGGGCGCACGCTCGGCGCGGTCGGCTCGCTCAACAGCATGATGGCGGTGCTCGCACCGGTGATCGGCGGGCCGATCCTGATGAGCGTCTCGCACCTGCCGCGCGGCGACTGGCGCATCGGTGCGCCGTTCTACTTCTGCGCCCTGCTGCAGATGGCCGCGATGGGGGTCGCGCTCGGCCACTTCCGGGGCGAGCGGCGCCGCTCGGTGCGTCTCGCGACGCCGAGCCCGTCACCCTGACTTCCGACAACCCGGACCACGATTCCCGCCCGACACCATGCACGACAAGATCCTCATCCTCGACTTCGGCTCGCAGGTGACGCAACTGATCGCCCGCCGGATCCGCGAGGCGCATGTGTTCTGCGAGATCCATCCGAACGACGTGACCGACGCGTTCATTCGCGAGTTCGCGCCGAAGGGCATCATCCTCTCCGGCAGCCACGCGTCGACCTACGAACAGCACGAACTGCGCGCGCCGCAGGCCGTCTGGGACCTCGGCGTGCCGGTGCTGGGCATCTGCTACGGCATGTTCACGATGGCGGTACAGCAGGGCGGCACGGTCGAGGCGAGCGAGCACCGCGAATTCGGCTTCGCCGAGGTTCGGGCCCGCGGCCACACCCGGCTGCTCGACGGCATCGAGGACCGCTCGACCGCCGAGGGCCACGGCCTGCTCGATGTCTGGATGAGCCACGGCGACAAGGTCACGCAGCTGCCGCCCGGCTTCAAGCTGATGGCGTCGACCCCGAGCTGCCCGATCGCCGGCATGGCCGACGAACAGCGCGGCTACTACGGCGTGCAGTTCCACCCCGAGGTGACGCACACCCGGCAGGGGCGGGCGCTGCTGAACCGCTTCGTGCTGCAGATCGCCGGCGCCCGGCCCGACTGGGTGATGGTCGACTACATCGAGGAGGCCGTCGCCCGCATCCGCGAGCAGGTCGGCGCCGACGAAGTGATCCTCGGCCTCTCCGGCGGGGTCGATTCGAGCGTCGCCGCCGCGCTGATCCACCGCGCGATCGGTGCGCAGCTCACCTGCGTCTTCGTCGACCACGGGCTGCTGCGGCAGGACGAGGGCCGGCTCGTGATGGAGATGTTCGCCGGGCAGCTGCACGCCCGTGTGATCGCGGTCGATGCGAGCGAGCAGTTTCTCGGCCAGCTGGAAGGCGTGACCGATCCGGAGGCCAAGCGCAAGATCATCGGCCGGGAGTTCGTCGAAGTCTTCCAGGCCGAGGCGGCCAAGCTGAAGGCGGCGAGCCCCGCCGGCTCGGGCGTAAAGTGGCTGGCTCAGGGCACGATCTACCCCGACGTGATCGAGTCCGGCGGCGCGAAGTCGAAGAAGGCAACCTCGATCAAGAGCCACCACAACGTCGGCGGCCTGCCCGAGACGCTCGGGCTGAAGCTGCTCGAGCCGCTGCGCGAACTCTTCAAGGACGAGGTCCGCGAACTCGGCGTCGCGCTCGGCCTGCCGCCGGCGATGGTCTACCGCCACCCGTTCCCGGGCCCGGGCCTCGGTGTTCGCATCCTGGGCGAGGTCAAACGCGAGTTCGCCGACCTGCTGCGCCGCGCCGATGCGATCTTCATCGAGGAACTGCGCGCGACCGTCGATGCCGCCAGCGGCAGGAGCTGGTACGACCTGACGAGCCAGGCCTTCGCCGTCTTCCTGCCGGTCAAGAGCGTCGGCGTGATGGGCGACGGGCGCACCTATCAGTACGTCGTCGCGCTGCGTGCGGTGCAGACCAGCGACTTCATGACCGCCGACTGGGCGGAGCTGCCGTATGCGCTGCTGAAGAAGGTCTCGAGCCGGATCATCAACGAGGTGCGCGGCATCAACCGCGTGACCTACGACGTGAGCAGCAAGCCGCCGGCGACGATCGAGTGGGAATGAGCCAAGATCGTCCCACGGTGTTTCCGAACATCCCAAGACAACCCGATTTCGCTGTAGGGACAAGGACTTAAATCTTTGGGATGCGGAAGATGGCATGGTGACCGATGTAAGCCACATCGGCGCGCATGCCGACCCATTCCAGTTTGCTCGAGGTTGTGCACTCCGCAGATGTGCGGCGAGGCCAAACGCTGCGAGCCTTCGCTCGGATCGGAGAAGGCAGTTGGCGTCGCGATGGAGGAGTTTTCGATGCACTCCTTGCCGCGGCGAGCAGCACCCGCTCGAAGACTCGCAGCAATCGCGATCAAGTCGAGTTGCCTCGGCCATGCATGCATGCCGATCTCATAAGCACATACGTTCGCCGCGCTTCGCGGCTCGCCCGAAGCGGCCTACTCTTTCGTCTTTGAAACGCGAGGGGAGCCTAAATGGCCGAGGCATCGGTTCGCCTCCCTCATCCCATCAGAACTCCTCCTCGATGCGCCTGTCTTCCTCCGTTGTGCTCGCCGCGACCGTTGCGGCCGCACTCATCCACCCTGCCGCCCGGGGCGACCAGCTCGACGAAATCAGGAAGAAGGGCGAGACCGTCTTCGGCGTGCTCGGCACCGACGAACCGAACCGATTCGTCGATCCGAAGACGCGGGAGATCGTCGGCTACGAGGTCGATATCGCGACCGCCATCGCGAAGAAGATCGGCGTCAAACCGGTCTTCAAGCAGCTCGCGGTCGCCGCGCGCATCCCCGAGCTGCAGCAAGGCCGGGTCGACGTCCTCGCCACCTTGATCACCCACAACAAGGAACGCGAGGCGCAGATCGATTTCTTGCTGACGGGTCGAGACGGCCTCCTTCCGCAGCGCCGAGGCCTTCGCCTTCGCGACCGTCGCCTACCTCGGCGTCTCGCTCGCCATTGCCGGTGCGGGGGCGTGGTTCCAGCGCCGCCATCCGCCGCGCAGCGCGGGTGAGCGCCGGCGCGCGATGATCGAACTGGTCCAGACCTACTGGCTGTGTTTCCTCGTCGGCCAGTATCCGATTTCTTCCTGCCGAGCGTGACGGGCCACAAGACCGACCAGTTCGGCACGATGCTGATCGCGCTCGTCGTCTTCGACGGCCTCGCCGAGATCGTCCGCGCCGGCATCCTCGGCATCTCGACAGGCCAGTTCAAGGGCGCCCGCTCGCTCGGAATGGGGTACGCGCAGACGATGCGGTTCGTCGTCCTGCCGCAGGCGCTGCGCCACATGCTGCCGTCGCTCGTCAACCAGTTCGTCGCGACGATCAAGGCGACCTCGCTCGGCTACATCATCGGGCTGACCGAGGTGTCGCACGTAGCGGCACAGATCAACACCCAGGTCTTCACCAGGGCGCCCGAGGTCTACGGGCTGCTCTCGCTGAGCTACTTCGTGCTGTGCTTCGGCCTCTCGCGCGTGGCGCACGTGCTCGAGCGACGGCTCGGCGGCGGCAGCGCGACGTCTCGCGGGGCTCCCGCATGACCGTGCGCATCGATTGCGCAACGCGCTGCCGCGATGGTGTTCAGCGGTGGTCGAATCGTCTCGCGTACGCGGCGGCGCGGGTGTCGAGCTGCTCGCGGCGTCCGATGTCGTTCACCCGCCGCAGTTGGGCAGGGAGGACCGAGGCCAGGTCAGCATGCCTCACCTGCTCCAGGGCGATCGCGGGGCCGCCAGACCCGCTAGGCCTCTGACCGAGCAGTTGCCAGCGGAGCATCAGGATGCCTTCGCGGAGTCCGGCCGGATCGATCCAGTTGGCGATCCCGGGATCCCGGTGCGACACCACCAGCGTGATCGTTCCATCCGCCTCGGCCAAGGCCTGGTGGTTGTTCAGGCTGTTGCCATGCCGCGCCGGGTCGGGGCTGATGCCCCAGAGGTTGGTCGCGGTGAATGCCGCATAGCCGGCGCCGCCGGGTTCGAACCTGGCGACCAGCGCGTCGTCGTCGTCCAGCCGGAAGTGCCCGAGCGTGCTGCGCTGGGTGACGAGGTAGCCGGACTTGTCGCCGGGTGCGCCCGGCTGCGGGAGCGTGTTCGCCGGTTGCTGGAAGATGGGGGCCTGCAACGTGTGGACGTTGTGGGCGATGACGTCGCCCATGCGGTCGATGAGCGCCCGAGCCCTCTCGTCGTCCGACCGGGGCGGGCGGGGCGCGGGCCCGGCGATGCGCTCGACGGAAAGTTCATCGGGCACGCCGCGCGACCAGTCGCCGAAGGTCTGCCGGATGATGAGGACCGTGCCGCGCTCCCGAATCTGGAGATGGTCGCGGCGCTCCCCGGCCGGGTCGTCGTCGACGGTGATCCGGTAATGACCATCGTCATCAAGCGCGAGGTCTCGTTGCCCGACGTTGCCGAGCGTCTCCCACACGTCCCGCACCTGCACCGAGACATTGACGTCGACCGGGCCGTCGGCCCCACGGCGGCCGGTGAGCACATAACGCGATCCCGACTCGATCGGCACGGCGAAGTAGAGCGTGTCGGGGTTGTTGATCCCCCACCGGCCGCCTGGAACGTCCAGCCCGTTCCAGTGGTGCGGGCCGGCGGAGATTTCCACCACCTGCGGCCGGCGCGCATCGTCGTTGACGACCTGGAGCGCCACCATGAAGAGAACTTCCTCGAGCGATGCTCGAAGTTGCGCGTAGCTCTCGGCCAATCGTCCGGGCGTGCCCTCCCGCCACTGGGTGGCCAGCCCGTCTAGCGCCGCGCGGACATCGGCGTGCGCGACGAGGCGGATGGCAGCGCGCTCGGCGGCGACCTGCGTCCGAAGGAAGGCGCTCGGCTTTGCCACAGGGCCGCCGGATGTCGCCGCGGCCACCGGGGTGGGGTCACGGTCCGAGCAGCGTGCCACGTCAGAACGGCCGGCTGCCCGACAGGCTGATGCGCTTCAACACCCGCCGCTCGTTCGGATCGAACGCGGTGCGGGCGTGCAGCGTCGCCTGGTTATCCCACCAGACGATGTCGCCGACTTGCCATTGGTGGGTGTAGGCGAAGCGCGGCTGCAGCAGGTGGGCGCGCAGGCGCTCGACCAGCGCCTGGCCGTACACCGGGTCGGCGCCGACGACCTCGACCTCGGTCGCCTGGTCGAGGTAGAGGATCTTGCGGCCCGAGTCGGGATGGGTACGGACCAGCGGGTGGGCGACGTTCGGCGTCAGCGGCTCGATGTCCGGCGTGCGGTAGTGCGGGAAGCCCAAGGCCAGCGGCTTCAGGCGGCGCAGGAAAGGGTTGTAGGTGATGAGCTGCAGGTCGGCGATCTCGCGCTTCGTTGCGTCGTCCAGCGCGTCGTGCGCGGCCGCCAGGTTGATCCAGGTCGTGTCGCCGCCGACGCTCGGCACCTCGAGCGCATAGAGGAACGAGCCCGACGAGGGCACCGGCGTCCAGTGGTGGTCGGCGTGTGCCGTGAGTTCGTGGTTCCCGAGCACGCCGTCCTCGACGTTCGAGACCTTGACGATCGCCGGGGTGTTGCCGCCGTAGGGGTCGGAGGCGAGCACCGGCACGTCGGCCGGCGGCTGGAACACGTCGCCGAAGTAGCGCGACAGGCGCAGGAACTGGGCGTCGTTGATCTGCTGCTCGGGCAGCACGACGATGTGGTGCTCGACCAGCGCGCGCTTGACGGCCAGCACCTGCTCGGCCGTCAGCGGCCGGCGCGCATCGATGCTGGTGACGATCGCACCGAGCGGCGCGTCGAGGTCGTGCACGGCCCAGGAGGCGGTGCAGCCCGGGGTGTCGTGCGAGGCGCCCTGCGGCGTGTCGGACAAGGCGGTCGGTGATTCGGCGAGGGTGGTGGTCATGGGTTCAGGCGGGTGGGTGGACGGATGGGCAGGCGGCTCAGGCGGCCTTCGAGACGGCGGCGTAACGGCTCGCGGGCCGCGCGAGTCCGAGGTTCTCGCGCAGCGTCCGGCCCTCGTAGGCGGTGCGGAAGAGGCCACGCGATTGCAGCTCGGGAATCACCAGATCGACGAATTCGTTCAGCGACTCCGGCAGCACCGGTGGCATCACGTTGAAGCCGTCGGCCGCGCCGTTCTCGAACCACGACTGCATCTGGTCGGCGATGGTCTGCGGCGTGCCGATGACGACCCAGTGTCCGCGGGCGCCGGCGAGGTATTCGTAGAGCTGGCGCACGGTGAAGCGCTCGCGGCGCGCGAGTTCGATGACGACGTGGGCGCGGCTGTTCACGCCTTTCGGTGGCTCGGGGTACCAGGGCGGCGGGGCGTCGAGGTTCCAGCGGCGCAGGTCGTCGTCCGGCCAGTAGGGCGCAAGGGTGTTGAGGCCCACCGACGGATGGATCAGCGCCTGCAGCTCCGCCCACTTCTCGCGGGCCTCGGCCTCGGTGCCGCCGATCACTGGGGAGATGCCGGGCAGCACCAGCAGCTCGTCCGGCCGCCGGCCGTAGCGCGCCATCCGTCCCTTCACGTCCCGGTAGAAGGCCTGCGCCTCGGCCAGGCTCGTCCAGGCGGTGAAGATCGCCTCGGCCGTCGCGGCGGCGAGTTCCCTGCCGGCATCCGACGACCCCGCCTGCACGATCACCGGGTGGCCCTGCGGCGAGCGCTCGATGTTGAGCGGTCCCCCGACCTTGAAGTGCTTGCCGACGTGGTTCAGCGTGTGCAGTTTTCCGGGGTCGAAGTAGATGCCGCTCGCCGCATCGCGGCTGAACGCGTCGTCGTCGAAGCTGTCCCACAAGCCCTTGACCACCTCGACGAACTCGTGGGCGCGCTCGTAGCGCACGGCCGGGTCCGGGTGCGCCTCGATGCCGAAGTTGCCGTGGACGTTGTCGGCGCTCGTCGTCACCACGTTCCACGCCGCCCGGCCCTTGCTCAGGTGGTCGAGCGAGGCGAACTTGCGGGCCAGCGAGTACGGGTCTTCGTAGGTGGTCGATGCGGTCGCGACGAAGCCGATGTGCGACGTCACGGCCGAGAGCGCCGCCCACAGCGTGACCGGCTCGAAGTACGAGACACGACCCTGGCGACTCAGCGACTCGTCGTCGCCCTTGTGCCAGAGGCCCGGGCTGTCGGCGACGAAGACCTGGTCGAAGAGGCCGCGCTCGGCGGTCTTCGCGACCTCGATGTAGTGGTCGATGTTGGTGCCGGAGTCGTCCTGCGAGCCGGGATGCCGCCAGGCGGCGACGTGGTGACCGGTCGCCATGATGAAGGCGCCGAGGCGCATCTTGCGGTGGGTCATGTCGGGCCCTCTCAGACGGGAAGGCGCGAGCCGCTCGACCAGGCGAAGCCCGGTCGGGTGTCGCCTGCGTCGTCCCGGCGGCGCTCGGCATGCCGCGCCGCGGTCGCCGCCTCGGCCTCGCCGGAGAATTCGGCGAGCACGTCTTCCTTGATGCGGGCGAAGGCGAGGCCGACGCGGTCTCGCGGATGGCTGAGCTCGACCGGCACGATGCGGCGGATGCGGCCCGGCCGTGGCTCCATCACGACGACCTTGTCGCCGAGGTAGACCGCCTCTTCGACGTCGTGGGTGACGAGGATCATCGTGATGCCCTCGGCCTGCCAGATGTGGTGAAGCTCCTGCTGCAGGTGGGCGCGGGTGAGGGCGTCGAGCGCGCCGAAGGGTTCGTCGAGCAGCAGCACCTCGGGGCGGCTCACGAGCGCACGGGCGATCGCGACGCGCTGCGACATGCCGCCCGAGAGTTGGTGCGGATGCGCCGTCTCGAAGCCCTCGAGGCCGACGAGCGCGATGTGCTCGCGCACCGATTTCGCCTTCTCCGCGTCGCTGAAGTCGGCGTTGAGCAGGCCTAGCGCGATGTTCCGTTCGACCGTGAGCCAGGGAAAGAGCCGGTGCTCCTGGAAGACGATGCCGCGGTCGAGGCTCGTTCCCACGATGCGCTGGCCGCCCTGCAGCACCTCGCCCTGGTAGTCCTCCTCGAGCCCGACGATCAGCCGCAGCAGCGTCGACTTGCCGCAGCCGCTGCTGCCGACGATGCTGACGAACTCGCCCGGGTTGACGGTCAGCGTGATGTTCTCGAGCACCGCCAGCGGCGCGCCCTTGACGGCGTACTGCTTGCTCAGGTGGTCGATGTGGAGGGTGCCGGCGTGGGGCATGGAGGGCTTTCGCGGAGGTTGTTGGAAATGCGCGTCAGCGGCAGCGCACGCAGGCGGTGTTGCGGGTGTCGGGTCGGGTGTCCTGCACGAAGCCGCCCTGGTTGGGCATCCGCACGCGCGGCAGGCTCTGCGCGTCGAGCACAGCGTCGTCGGGCACGATGCCGTTGCGGTTCAGCAGCCATGCGGTCACCGCGTACACCTCGTCCGCAGAGAGGCTCTGCGGCGCGTCGTAGGGCATGGCCCGGTGGATGAAGTCGTAGAGCGTCGTCGCATGCGGCCAGAAGCTCCCGATGGTCTTGACGGCCTTGCCGCTGGCGAGGCTGCCGGTGCCGCCGACGAGCGCATCGGCCGGCTTGCCCTGGCCGTTCGCGCCGTGGCAGGCGGCGCATTTCTGGGCATAGACGATCTGCCCCTCGGCGACCGAGCCGCGCCCCGCCGGCAGCCCACGGCCGTTCGGGTCGACGTCGATGTTCCAGGCGGCGATGGCGGCCTCGCTGGCCGGCTGGCCGAAGCCGTACGGCGGCGCGGCCGTGGCGCTGGCGGTGAGGCAGGTTGCCAGTGCGAAGGCAAGTCGCCAGCGCTCACGCACGGACATTGGTCAGGCTCCCGTCGGTCGCGACGCGCCAGCTCTGGATCGCGTTGTAGTGGTAGACCGAATCGACCCCGCGGGCCGCGACCAGTTGTGCCGCGGTCGGTTGCACGAAGCCGGTCTCGTCGGTCACGCGGCTTTGCA
>CAZZWY010000027.1:13926-16772 GCA_964657785.1 uncultured Acetobacteraceae bacterium | reverse complement strand
GAAAATCGAACTTGCCGGCCTGAAAGCCCTTCGTCGCCGCGTCGTAGGCCTGTTGCGCGGCCGGCAGCACCAGGGACTTGAGCACCCGCGCCGACACGGCCGCGACGCCGAGCTGCGCGCTGGCCTGCTGCAGGGCGGTCGAGGCGCGAAGCCGGGCGGCCTGGTGGTCGTCGGCGGCCTTCTCGGCGCGCTTCAGGGCCTCGTCGGTCGCGCCCCGGTTTCGATCGAAGAAGGGCAACGGCAGGGAGATGCCGACGACGGCCTGGGTGCGGCCGATGTCGTTGTCGCGTTTCGCGCCGACGCTCACGGTCAGGTCGGGCACGCCCTTGCTGCGTTCGACGTCGACGAGCGCCCGTCGTCGGTCCACCTCGAGCCGGCTCGCCACCAGCGTCGGCGCGGCGTCGAGGGCGCGTCCGAGGTCCTGTGCGCGTGCCTGGGCGCTGTCGGCGACGGGGGCCTGGGCGGAGATCGCGTCGACGTCGCCCTGCACGGCGTCGAACGTCGCGTCGGTGTCGCCCCAGAGCGCCGCCAGCGTCTGCCGCGCACTTCGCAGCCCGGCCGTGGCTTCCTCCGCCTCCAGCTGCGCGTTGGCCTGGTCGACGCGAGCGCGGGTCTGGTCCACCGGCGAGACCTTGCCCGCGGCCACGCGCCGGCCGACCGCCTCGGCGGCGCGAGTGGAGAGCTCGGCCGAGTCGGCGGCGAGCGCGGCGCGCTCCTGGGCGATGAGCACGTCGAAGAACGCGCGCGCCACCTCCGCCCGGAGCTCGGCGCGCGCCTGATCCAGCTCGGCCCGGGCGAGTTGGCGGGCGCGCTCCGCAGCGTCCACGCGCGCCGCCCGCTTGCCGCCGAGCTCGAGGGGGAAGTCGAGCGTCGCCGTCGTCGTGCGGGTGGCGCGGCGCGTGTCCTCGATCGAGGTGTTCAGCGTCGGGTTCGGGCGGGTGCCGGCCTGGCGCACCGAGCCCTCATGGGCGTCGAGTTCGCGCTGCGCGGCCGATACCGCGAAGCTCTGCGCGGCGGCCATGGCCTGCGCTCGCTCGAGCGTCAACGGCGCGGCGGGCTGTGCGCGCACGGCGCACGACGAAAGGATCAGGCTCAGGGCTATCGCCGCCAGCCCGAGCGGCAGCAGGTGTTTTCGCATCGAATCTCACAAGGTCGGACCTGGGATTCGGCGAAACGTCAGAACAGGAGGAGGTGTGTGAACGTCTCGCCGGTCAGATGAGACGACGCCACTGAGGGCGGTCGGGCGATCGAACGAGCGCCGAGGTGAAGGCAGGCGCGGGGCGGTTCGCCGCTGCAGTCGAGGAGGCCGCTACGACGGAGAGACCGACGGCCTCCGGCAGCAAGGCCGAGAAGGCCGCATGGCACGACGCGCAGTCGCTGTCCGACAACCCCGCCGCCGTGAGGTCAGCGGCGGCGCCGGACCCGTCGGCGCCCTGATGCGCATGGAAGTGATGCCCGACGTGCCGGGCCTGCAGTGCGCTGCGTCCCTGCGGGCTTTCGTGAAGGCAATACGCCGACAGCGCCGTCCAGGCAAGCTGGAGCGGCCACACGACCAACAGGAACAGGACGATTCGACGACGCACCGCCCGATTATCTCAGAGGCCGAGGGTTTTCATCGATCGCACGACCGCGCGCCTTCGCGTCGAGTCATCCGCGCTGCGCACTTTGACACGCGACGCAGCGATGGCGGCTCACCGTCCGCCGCCGCCGCGCTGCGCGGACTCAAAGCCGCTCGAAGACCACCGCGATGCCCTGCCCGCCGCCGATGCACATCGTGACCAGGGCATAGCGTCCGCCGCTGCGCTCGAGCTCGTAGATCGCCTTGGTCGCGATGGCCGCGCCGGAGCAGCCGATCGGGTGGCCGAGGGCGATCGCGCCGCCGTTGACGTTGACCTTCTTCAGATCGAGCTCGAGGCCGCGCGCGACGGCGATCGCCTGCGCGGCGAAGGCCTCGTTGCTTTCGACCACGTCGATCTGCTCGAGCGTGAGCCCGGCCTTCTTGAGCGCCATCCGGCTCGCCGGGATCGGGCCCTCGCCCATGATCTCGTTCGGCACGCCAGCCACCGCGTACGACACCACCCGCGCCATCGGCTTGTGGCCCGCCGCAGCGGCCACGGCCGCATCGGCGAGCACGAAGAAGGCGGCGCCGTCGTTGATGCCCGAGGCGTTCCCCGCCGTCACCGTGCCGCCGTCCTTCTTGAACGCCGGCTTGAGCTTGGCCAGCGCCTCGAGCGTCGTGCCGGGCTTGGGCGCTTCGTCCTTGTCGAACACGACCTCGCCCTTGCGCGTCTGCTTCACGACCCGCGTGATCTGCGAATCGAAGCGGCCTTCGGCGATCGCCGCCACTGCGCGGCGGTGCGACTCGACGGCGAAGGCGTCCTGCTGCTCGCGGGTGATGCCCCACTTCGTTGCCAGGTTCTCGGCGGTGATGCCCATGTGGCCGACGCCGAACGGGTCGGTGAGCGTCGCCGTCATCGTGTCGATGAGCGTGGTGTCGCCCATCCGCGCCCCGGTGCGCATCGCGGTCGAGAGGTAGCCGCCGCGGCTCATGACCTCGACGCCGCCGCCGATGCCGTAGTCGCAATCGCCGAGCAGGATGTTTTGCGCCGAGGTGACGATCGCCTGCAGGCCGGACGAACAGAGGCGATTCACCGCCATCGCGACCGAGTCCATCGGCAGGCCGGCCTGGATCGACGCCACCCGCGCCACGTACGCGAAGCGGCTTTCGGTCGGAATCGTGTTGCCGACCGTCACGTAGTTGATCGCCTTCGGGTCGACGCCGGAGCGTTCGACCGCGCTCTTCATCACCTGCCCGGCCAGCTCGGCCGGTTCGATGTCGGCGAGCG
>CAZZWY010000027.1:0-13916 GCA_964657785.1 uncultured Acetobacteraceae bacterium | reverse complement strand
CCCCCGAACGTACCGATCGCCGAGCGCGCCGCGCCCAACACCACGACATCACGCTTGCTCATTTTTCCCTCCAGAGGTAGTTGCCATCCGTTTCGACCACGCGTCGAGCCGGGTTCACCCCGATTGTCTCCGGCATCGCCCTGCGAAATGGCGCGGGCCGTTCATTGATCCCGGTCGCCCCCGGGTTGCCGACCGCTCAGGTGTGCAGGACCGCACGCCGCACGAGGTGGCGGCGTGCAACTTGCTAGGGGCGCGGGGCACTTCGGACACTGCCATGCCGCCTCCGCTGACCTTCCTCCGTGCCGCCGAAACCTGGGTGCCCCATGCCGACGGGTCGCGACTCGTGCCCGCACCGCACACCTTCGGCGCCTCCAGGCGCCTGGCGGGGCTCGGGCGCGCCGACGGGTTCGCCCGCGGCGAGGGCCTGCCCGGGCGCGCGTGGGACGAGGGGCGGCCGGTGCTGATGCGCGAGCTCGACGCGACGTACTTCCAGCGCGTCGCGGCGGCACAGGAGGCGGGCGTCACCTGCGCGATCGCGGTGCCCCTGTTCGTGGGCGGCGCACTGAAGGCGGTGCTGGTGCTCTTCTGCGGGCACTTCCCCGGACGGCCCGGCGCGCTCGAGCTCTGGCATGCCGATCCGCAGGCCACCGGCGCGATGACCCTCGTCGAAGGCGCATACGGCGAAAGCTCGGCGGCCTTCGAGGCGATGTCGCGCGAGACGGTGCTGGCCCGTGGCGAGGGCTTGCCGGGCGCGGCGTGGCAACGCGGCGAAACCCTCTTCGTCGAAGACCTGGCCGCCTCGCCGAAACAGTTCAAGCGCGCCGAGCAGGCCGGTGACGCCGGCGTTCGACGCGGCCTGGCGATTCCGTTCGGCTCGCGCAGCGAAGGCGGGTACGTCGTCGCCCTGCTGGCCGGCACGCAGCTGCCGCTGGCGCTCGCCGTCGATCGCTGGGAGCCGGACGGCACCCGGCAGAAGATGCTGCGCACCTCTTCGTTCAGCGAGCGCCACGGGGGCCGTTCGGCGGTGGCAGCCGAGCTGCCGCTCGACGCGCCAGGGGTCGATCAAGGGGCCGCGCACCGCAGCGTCGTCAGCGCCGCCTTCGCGACCGGCGTGCCGGCGATCAGCGACGACCCGGCGAGCGAGCGCGGGCCCGTGGCCGCGGTGGCCTCGGCCGTCGGCGCCGCGGCCCTCGTCGCGATACCGGTCGTCTGGGGCGGCTCCTTGATCAAGGGCGTCGTTGTCCTCTATCTCTGAGGCGCGCGCCGGGGGCCCGCCCCGACCGATCTGCTAGGCTCGCCGGACTCGATTCCAGACGCGCGAACCCATGCAAAGCGACATCCAGATTGCGCAAGGCGCGGTCCTGCAACCGATCGTCGCGCTGGCGCGGGAGCGCCTCGGCATTCCCGAGGAACAGCTCGAACCGTACGGCAGGTTCAAGGCGAAGATCTCGCCCGCGCACATCGCGAGCCTCGCCGGCCGGCCCGACGGCAAGCTGATCCTCGTCAGCGGCATCAGCCCGACGCCGGCCGGCGAAGGCAAGACCACCACCTCGGTCGGCCTCGCCGACGGCCTGAACCGGATCGGCAAGAAGGCGATCGTCTGCCTGCGCGAGCCCTCGCTCGGGCCGGTGTTCGGCATGAAGGGGGGCGCTGCCGGCGGCGGCTACGCACAGGTGGTGCCGATGGAGGACATCAACCTGCACTTCACCGGCGACTTCGCCGCCATCGCCGCCGCGCACAACCTGCTCGCCGCGCTGATCGACAACCACATCCACCACGGCAACGCGCTCGGCCTCGACGTGCGGCGCATCAGCTGGAAGCGGGTGGTCGACCTGAACGACCGGGCGCTGCGCCAGATCACCGTCGGGCTCGGCGGCCCGGGCAACGGCTACCCGCGCGAAGACGGCTTCGACATCGTCGTCGCCTCGGAGATCATGGCGATCCTCTGCCTCGCGACCGACCTGGCCGATCTGAAGGCCCGCATCGGCCGCATCGTCGTCGGCCGCACCCGTGAGCGTCTGCCGGTGACCGCGAGCCAGCTGCAGGCGCAGGGCGCGATGACGGTGCTGCTGCGCGACGCGATCAAGCCCAACCTCGTGCAGACGCTCGAGAACAACCCGGCGATCCTTCACGGCGGCCCGTTCGCCAACATCGCGCACGGCTGCAATTCGGTCATGGCGACGCGGGCGGCCTTGAAGCTCGGAGACTACGTCGTCACCGAGGCCGGCTTCGGGGCGGATCTGGGCGCCGAGAAGTTCATCGACATCAAGTGCCGCAAGTCCGGCCTGCGGCCCGATCTGCTGGTGCTGGTGGCCAGCATCCGGGCGCTGAAGTTCCACGGCGGCGCCGACGCGAAGGCGCTCGGCCGGGAAAACCTGGCAGCCCTCGACGCCGGTTGCGCCAACCTCGAGCGCCACCTGAGCAACGTGCGCACTCACTACGGCCTGCCGTGCGTGGTCGCCGTCAACCACTTCGAGCGCGACACGCCGGCCGAATGGGACCTGCTCGCCGGCAAGCTCGCCCACCAGGGCGCGCCGGTCATCCTGGCGCGGCACTGGTCCGACGGCGGCGCCGGCGCCGAGGAACTCGCGCGCACCGTCGTGCGCGCCATCGACACCACCCCGGCCGACTTCCGTTTCGTCTACGAGGACGAGGCGACGCTCTGGGAAAAATGCGAGGCCGTCGCGGTCAAGATCTACGGCGCCAGCGGCATCAGCGCCGAGCCGCCGGTGCGTGCGCAGCTCGACGCGTTGCAGGCGCAGGGCTATGGGCACTATCCGGTCTGCATCGCGAAGACGCAGTACTCGTTCTCGACCGACCCCGCCCGCCGCGGCGCGCCGGAGAACCACGTCGTGCACATCCGCGAGGTGCGGCTCGCGGCGGGGGCGGAGTTCGTGGTGCTGGTGTGTGGGGAAATCCTGACGATGCCGGGGTTGCCGGCGGTGCCGTCCTCGGTGGCGATCGATGTGGATGAGGAAGGAAGGGTCGTGGGGTTATTTTGAGTTCGATTCAGTCGACTGAGCAGAAAACGTCGTGTCGTCCCGGACCGTCGTCTTCCCACCGCCGCTGACGCTCATCGAACTGGCGACACCCCAGTGGGATCGGTGATCCGCTCCAGGGATAGCCCCACACCGCGTGTCTCCCGCCGAACGGTCTGCCGCACGATCGGAGGGCAGCACTCGCAGCTTCGGGGTGCCGAAACGACGCTCGAGCAAGCCAAGGACTGCTGCCGTCGCGACATCATGGCATTTCGTGCGTCGCCGAGACTATGCGCGCGGCGCCGATCGCCGGATCGGCAGACGCCTGTAATGGCCCCAGGCCACGAACAAGGTGGCCACCAGCAGTGCCAGGTTGATCGGCAAGGTGAACGCGGTCTCTCCCCGCACGGCATGGAAGACGATCGCCAGCGCCTGAATCACGGCCAGGCCCACCGCCGCCGCGGGCGTCAACAGCGGGAGCACACGCGTCAGCGCGGGCAACACGATGCCGATGGCGCCGGCCAGCTCGGCGGCACCCACGAATCGAACGAGCGCGGGCGAGACGTCCCCAGGCCATTTCATCATCGACGCCAACTCGGGGATCGGCAGCGTCAATTTGCTGAAACCGACAAAGCCGAAGAAGGCGGCCAACAGCGCTTGCGCCGCCCACAGTCCGAACCTCAGTTTCCTGCCCGCCTCGGCAGGCGCCGAGGGGCTGGCCAATGCAGCATCACGCATGATCACGATCCATGATCGCTGAACGGACCTCTGCGTTCTACGAGTACGTGGCCATCATTCATTTGAAGAACTCCGGCGTCATCGGCGGGGCCCAGTTCGAGTTTTCACCCGCATCTTGGCCAGGCGCCAACATCGGCTTCAGACCCGACACATAGTCGTCGTTGACGGCATCCCCGTCGGTCCAGTGCTCGATCTTGACGCCGTTGGGATCACGCCAATAGTCGAATATCTGGCTTCCATCGACGTGCCGCCCGACGCCCCAGGCGTGCGCATAGCCCTTCTTCTTCAAATGCGCGTTGCCGACCATGAGGTCGTCGAAGTCGAGGACCTCGAAGGCCGAATGATCAATGCCCGGCGGCACCGGCGCCGGCAGCTCGATGAACGCGACGGTGTGGTGGTCGGTCAGCGTGCTGCCCAATCCGCAATGCAGGAAAGCCATCACCATGTTGCTCTCGTGCCCAGCGTAGTAGCCGTCGCTCAGTTTCATGCCCAGCACGCTCGTGTACCAGTCGTAGACCGCCTTGAAACTGGGCACGCGCATCACGACGTGGCCGAGCCGGCCCACCGTGGAGGGACCTTGCTTGAATCGCTGCGTCAGGTTGCCGCGCGTTCGGCGCCCGCCGAAATTGAAATCGATTTGGCTCCGAGTCTCCAGCGGCGCCGAGAAGGCCTGGCCGGCATGAATGTCCACCGCCATGCCCGCAGGGTCCACCAGATGCACCACATGGCCGCCGCCCGGCTCATCGCACGGTTCCACCCGGGTGCCCTGCTCGTCGGCAAGCCGGTGCAGGTCGTCGACCGACTGCGCCCACATGCCGATGCCTTCGCGACCGGGCCAGGGCCCGAGGTGGGTGACGTGAACGAAGGGCGCCGAGCCGGAGCCGCGCATGTACAAGGCCGTGTCGGTCCTCGATTGGACCTGCATGCCGAAATCGGTCAGGAAGCCCTGCATCGCGTCGAGGTCCGGCGATGTGAAACGGACGTAGGCGATGTCCTTGACAGAGATCATGGTCGCTCTCCTTTCGCTTCGGTTTCTTGGGTGATCCGGTTGGCCAGCAGACCGACACGCTCGATCTCGACTTCACAGACGTCGCCAGGCTTCATCCAGAGCGGCGGCTTGCGCGCCATGCCGACGCCGCCCGGCGTGCCGCTGACGATCAGGTCGCCCGGCTCCCAGGTATACGCCTGGCTGAGCAATGACACCAGCGTTTCGACGTCGAACACCATGTCGCTCGTGTTCGCGCTCTGCACGACTTGGCCGTTGAGCCGCGTCTCGAGCTTCAAGCCTTTCGCGCCGGGCGGCAGCTCGTCGGCGGTCACGAAGTAGGGACCGAAGGCGCCGGTGCCATCGAAGTTCTTGCCGACCGTCCATTGCGGCGTGCGCATCTGGTAGTCGCGGATCGAGCCGTCGTTGAAGACCGAGTAGCCGATCACATGGTCCAACGCCGCAGCCTTCGGAATGTTGCGGCCGCCCTTGCCAATGACCGCGACCAGCTCGCCTTCGAAATCGAGTTCGTCGGAGACGTTCGGGCGGATCAAGGGCGCACCGTGACCGATGAAGCTGGAAGCGAAGCGCCCGAACAGGGTCGGGTAGGTGGGGGGCGGCCGACCTCCGGTCTCGGCGGCGTGGTCGACGTAGTTCAGTCCGACGCAGATGGCCTTGCGCGGCGCCATGACCGGCGGCAAGAAGGTGGCCTCGCCAGGAGCGATCGCCGGGGCGGACAGCAGGTCGCGGCCGACGGCGAGCAGCACCTCGAGATTTCCGAGCGCGAGCAACGCATCCAGGTTGCCGGGATATCCGCTTGCGCCGGGGAACCGGGCGTGCAGCTGGCCACCGTCGTCTGCCACGGCGATGCCGTCGCGACCGTTGTGTTGAATCATTGCAAAGCGCATCGAGTCTCCGTTCTGGTGAGGGGTCGTTCGCAGGCTGACGTCAGGGGTCGCCGAACACCGATCGCCGGGTTCCGGCATCGGTGATGGATCATATATCAAATGATGTTTTGTAGTTTATAGTTGATGGAAGAACACAGCCGCCGCAACGCATCCCGCGACGTTGCGCTCGGACCACCGGAGACACTGAATGGGCGCCAGAGACCTTGCCGCAACGCGGCTCCAGCAGATCGAGTTCCTGGCGAACCCTCGGCTCGGGCACTTCATCGACGGCACGTTCGTGCTCGGCGCGCAGTCCGACTGGCTGAGGGTGGTCGACCCTGCCACCGAAGAGACCGTGGCCGAGGTCCAGGACGGCGGCCCCGCCGAGATCGACGCTGCGGTCGCGAGCGCGAGGAAAGCCTTCGCCGGATCGGCGTGGCGAAGCCTGCGCCCCGCCGATCGCGAGCAGCTCCTGCTCAAGCTGGCCGCCCTCATCGAGGCGAATGCCGACGAGCTCGCTGCCATGGAAACCCTGCAGGGCGGCAAGCTGTTCGGATTGGCTCGCAATGCCGAAGTGCTCGGCGCCGCGCAGTTCGTCCGCTACATGGCCGGCTGGGCGACCAAGCTTCATGGCCAGACCCTCGCGAATTCGATCAGGAGTCCCGGTTCGGAGTGGTTCACTTACACACTGCGTGAACCGGTCGGCGTGGTCGGCGCCATCGTGCCGTGGAACTTCCCGTTCGCGATCGCGCTGTGGAAGATCGCGCCGGCCTTGGCGGCCGGGTGCACGGTCGTCCTGAAGCCTTCCGAAGAAACCCCGTTGACGGCGCTTCGACTGGCTGCACTGGCGATCGAGGCGGGTTTCCCGCCGGGTGTTCTCAACGTCGTCACCGGACGCGGGGCGACCGCCGGCGCGGCGCTCGCCCGACATGCCGGCGTCAACAAGCTGTCGTTCACCGGGTCGACGGGCGTCGGCAGGCTGATCGGTCACGCCGCGCTCGAGAACATGGCGCGATTCACGCTGGAACTCGGGGGGAAATCGCCCGCCATCGCGTTGGACGACGCCGACCCTGCAAGCGTGGCCCAAGGCATCTCCAGAGGCATCTTCACGAACCAGGGTCAGGTGTGCACCGCGAGCTCGCGCCTCTACGTGCACCGTTCAATCTACCGGGAGGTGCTCGACCGGATGTGCGCCCTGGCCGAAGCGATGAAAATCGGGGCGGGATTCGACAGCACGAGCCAGTTCGGCCCGGTGGTGTCGAAACGCCATTTCGATCGCGTGATGGGCTTCGTCGACGAGGCGAAGGCGAACGGCGCGCAGCTGGTGACAGGCGGCGCTCGCGACGGCAGCACGGGCTGCTTCATCAAGCCCACGATATTCTCGGACGTCGATCCCGCGCTACGGATTGCGCGGGAGGAGGTGTTCGGCCCGGTGTTGCTCGTCACGCCCTTCGACGATGTCGAAAGCGCCATCGCTCAAGCCAACGATACGCCGTTCGGGCTCGCCGCGAGCATCTGGACGCGGAGCCTGTCGGCGGCGCACCGGATCGTGCCCCGGCTGGAGGCCGGCATGGTGTGGGTCAATTCGCACAACGTTCTCGATCACTCGCTGCCGCTCGGCGGCGTCAAGCAATCGGGTTACGGCCGCGATCTCGGTGCTGCTTCCGTCGAGAGTTTCACCGAGCTGAAGAGTGTTTGCATTGCCTACTGACGGATCGCTTCGTTGCGCGAGACCTACCGACCGAAGTCGCCGCAACACCGAGCCGCCATTGCCCGAGGACAGGCATCGAGTCGATGCCCCGACCCCCTATCAACCGAAGAGGTGCGCTTGAAACAAGATGCCGATGTCATCGTCGTGGGCTACGGCCCGGTGGGTCAATTGCTTGCCCTGCGCCTGGGCAGGGCCGGTCACCGCGTGACGGTGGTCGAACGCTGGCCGCAGCTGTTCGGCATGCCACGCGCGGTGCACTACGACCACGAGGTGGCACGGATCTTTCAAAGCGCCGGCGTCGGCGACGCGATGCAGGCCATTTCGAGCGATGCGCCGAGCGAAGCGAAGTTCCTGGGCGTCGGGCGGCAGGTTCTGCTCCGCGTCGATCTGGGCGGCGGCTCGAGCCAGTCGGGCTGGCGATTCGCGAACGGATTCGCGCAACCCGAACTCGAGGCCGTGCTGGACGCCGCCGTTCGGGAGCTCCCGAACGTGGAGATCCTGCAAGGCTGGAGCGCCGTCGCGCTGACGCAGGACGACGCGGGCGCCGAGCTCACCGTTCGGCGCGACGCCGAGGCTCGCACGCTGCGGGCGGCGTTCGTGGTGGGCACCGATGGCGCCAACAGTTTCGTCCGGCGCAACATGCGCACCGACTACACCGACCTCGGGTTCGCTTTCGACTGGCTGGTCGTCAACGTCAAGATGAAGCCCGGCCACAGCATGGATCATCTGGGCATCGTCAACATCGCCGACCCGCGGCGTCCGACCACGATGGTCCCGGGCGGCCGCGGCCGTCGCCGCTGGGAATTCATGATCGTTCCGGGCGACGATCCGGAGACCATGACCCAGCCGGAAACCTGCTGGACGCTGCTCGCCGAATGGGGCGTCACGCCGGACAACGCCGAACTGGAGCGGCACGCGATCTACACCTTTCGCGGGGCATGGGCGCATTCATGGCGGGACGGGCGGGTACTCCTCGCCGGCGATGCTGCGCACCTCATGCCGCCCTTCATGGGTCAAGGCATGTGCAGCGGCATGCGCGATGCCATCACGCTCTCGTGGCAGCTCGACCTGGTGTTGCGCGGTCAGTCCAGCGAGAAACTCCTCGACCACTACACCACCGACCGCCTGCCGCACGTCCAGGCCATGATTCACGGATCGATCGAGAACGGCAGGGTGATGTGCATTTCCGACCCGGAACAGGCGGCACAACGGGACGCCGGGATGTTGGCCGCGCGATCGAACCCGAATGCGCCGCCCCCGCTCCCGCCTGTCGTCCGGCTGGGCCCGGGCATCGTGATGGAGGGCAATCGGTACGCAGGCCAGCTCGGCTTTCAGGGCATGGTCGAATTCCAGGGCCGAACGGGTTTGTTCGACGATGTGGTCGGAGGCGGCTTCACGCTGATCGGAACCGACTTCGACCCGGCCGAACATTTGACCGAAGAGAACCGACATTTCCTGGCTTCGCTGGGCGCCAAGGTCGCCCATGTCACCCCGAACGGCCCCATACGCGATGTCGACGGTGCCTACGCCCGGTGGTTCGGTCAGCAGGGCTTTTCGGTCGCCCTCTGCCGTCCCGACTTCTACCAGTTCGCCGCCACCAGCGATTGCGTGGAAGTCGACGCCATGGTGGGCGCGCTGCAATCGAAACTCGGCGTATAGGCCGTTCCACGGACGATGCGGGGCCGAGCGGCTCAAATTGAGCAGCGCCCCGGTGGGCAAGTGGCGCGATCGCTTTGTCGCGCGGCGCATTGCCCGGCTCTGCGACGACGCCCGCCCCGGCAAGCCGCGCACGATCGACGACGAGCGGGTGGCGCAGTTGGTCAGGCGGCCGACGGGCGCCTCAATCCCCCGGCTCACGCCCTCGGGTTCTGCGTCGATGAGGAGAAGACCGCGACCCAGGCGTTGGACAGCGGGGACCGGATGCTGCCGCTGTCGCCGTGACGTGCCGAGAGCGCCGGTTTTTGTCAGTCGGCAACTGATCCACGATCGCGCGATCGAGCGCGTTGCGGCGTCAGTCGCGTCCCGTCGCGCCGGAGGCCCGCGGCGAATCGAAACGCACCGGGACATCCGGGGAAGTCGCCTTCGGCGGCGCTGCGGTCGTCGCGACGGAAGCGAGCGCCGCCGCGGTCGGGACCGCGAGCGCGGCGAACACGGTCAGCCCGTCGAGCGTGAACACTTGAACGATGACGGCGCCGACGATGGGTCCGAGCGCCAGGCCGGCGAAGGTCGCGGCCTGCGCCGACGACGCGGCGTGCGCGGTCTTGCTCAGGCGCGAGACCGCGGCCAATATGGTCGGAATGCACAGCATGAGGAAGACCGAGCCCAGACAAAGCCCGACCTGCATCAACCTGAGGTCGCCCGCCAGCCCGAAGCCGAGGTAGCTGAGCGAGCCGCCGACCGCTGCGATGACCAGCACCGTCCGGCTCGACACGCGACCGACCATCAGCGTCGCGGCGACGGCGGCGACGGCGCCGAACGGCGTTGCGATCGCGAGCATCACGCTGGCTTGCGAAAGCTCGTGGGCCGCACGCTGCACGTAGCTGCCCACGTTGGTTGCGATGCCGACAAAGACACAGAAGATCAGGCCGATCCCCAGACAGGAAACGAACAGGCGCCAGTTCCATCCGGCAGGCGCGCCCTTGGACACGGCCCCGGCGGCAGGCGCCAGACGCGGCCAACCCCTCGAGGCGACGAGCAGGCCCAGGGTCAGGACCGCGATCGGCGCGACGATGATGTAAGTGCTGCCGATGCCGAACATCGGCAGGACCGAGGCCGTCAGCGAATAGATGATCATCGACCCCAGCACCTGTCCCAGCTGCAACAGGCCGAAGGTGCGCGGCGGAACCAGCGTCCGGCTCGCCAGGATCCCGGCTGCCGCCACGCTCGTTCCGGACCCGATGCCGTCGGCGACACGGAGCAGGGTGAAAGTGGTCAGCGAGGGACTGGCGAAGGCCGTGATCAGGCCCGCCGCGCAGATCATGGCGGAGCCGAACAAGAGCAGTGCGCGGAGCGAGACACCCGTCAGGCGGGGAACGACCAAGAGCGCCACGACGGCGGCCAGCAACATCTGGCCCGACGCGATCATCCCCGCGGTGACGCCGGACGTACCGTAAGTGCGAACGATTTCCGGGATCCATACCGGACCCGATTCGATGGGGAGCCAACCCAGCACCCACCCGAACAGGATGGCGGCGCTGAACGGCAGGTCGCCTGCGCGATCCGAACTCGATGTATCGATTTGCATGGTCACCTGCTCCAGAACCCCGAAAGCCCCCGTGTCTGGGGCTGCGCCGCCTTGCGCATTCGGTGCAGCCGCGCCCGGCGGGCGCAGCGCACGATGCGAACCACTACATCTTGGTCATGGTGACGTTGGCCAGGCCGCCCTTGAGGAAGGCCGACGCCACCCGGACATAGTCTGCCGGGCGCTCGTATTGTGGCCAGTGGCTGTTGCCTGCGAACGTGACCACCTTGACTTTCGGGACGCCTTCGAGGAGCCACTTCGGCCCGTCACCGGCCGTCGTGTCCTGCTCGCCCCAGATCACCAGCGCCTCGACCCTGATCTTGGCAAGCACGTCGTCGGTCAACGCCCAGCGCAGGAAGTCGGCCGGCGCGGTCATCGCCAGCAGGTTGTCGAGCGACGCGATGAACTCCGGCTGCTTGTAGATGGCATGGCGCACGTCGACGAGTTCGTCGGTCAGGTCGTCCGGGTTGGCGACCACGCTCTCGAGCCGCTTTCGCGTGGCCGCCCAGTCTCCCAGCACGCCGGCGCGGGTGCTGTCCCGCAGCCATTCGCCGAACTTGGGGTCGTGGGCGGGCTTGGAGCCCGGATCCCCGGCAGCGGCGATCAGTTGAACGGAAAGCGTTCGCTCGGGATAGTGGGCCGCAAACCAGCCGGCCGTCCAGCCGCCGAGCGACAAACCGGCGATGTGGGCGCGCTCCAGCCCGAGCGCATCCATGTACTTCGCAACGTGATCGGCCAGCGCCTGGGCCGTGATCGGCTCTTTGAGCTTGTCGGTGTAGCCATGCCCGAGCATGTCGATCGAGTGCACCTGGAAACCCGCCTCGGCAAGGCCCCGCACCGAGCCGATGAACGCTTCGAGGTGCCCACTGATGCCGTGCAGGAAGATCACCGGCTCGCCCTTGCCCGCGATCAGGGTCCGTGTCCTCACGCCGCCCGCGTCAACAAATTTCACCTCGAAAGCCATGCCCAGCATGTCGGTCCAGAAAGTCATGTTCACTCCATCATTCGCCAAGAAGAGGGCAACGCCTGACAACTTCGCCAAAGCGACCGGCAGGCGCCATCGAGCCAAAACAGATCGTATGTTTAATCCGTTTTATATATATCCTGGTAATCCCTATACGATGCCGGACTTAGCTGGCTTCTGATGTAAAATTTTTTACATCCATCCACGGCTTTGCGCGATGCAAGAAGAGACTTCCACGAACCGGACCATGGCCTCGACGCTCGCAACGGGCATCCGGCAGGACATCATCAAGGGCATGCTCGAGCCCGGCGCTCGCCTGCGGATCAAGGAGTTGTGCGAACGCTATGCGGCTGGGGCGATTCCGATGCGCGAGGCGCTTTCACGGCTCGCGATGACAGGGTTCGTGGTTGCCGAAGACCAGCGCGGCTTTCGCGTCTCGGTGATCTCGCCCAATGAACTCAGCGACATCACGGACACGCGGATCTACATCGAGACCGAAGCGCTTCGCCGGTCGGTCACGAACGGCGGTGTCGACTGGGAAGAACGGCTGCTTGCCACGCACCACCGACTGACGCGCCAGCAAAGCCAGTCGCTGCCCTCCGACAGCCGGGGGGCCTTCTATCCGGCCTGGTCGTCCGCCCACAACGCGTTTCATGCCACCTTGCTGGACGCTTGCGGTTCGACATGGATGCAGAACCTGGCCGAGTTGCTGCGAGACCAGACCGAGCGGTACCGCAATTTGGCGGTCCAGCGCGACGCGCTGTTGATGAAGCGCCGCGGTCGGGCTGCGCGGGACATTCCCGCCGAGCACAAGGCGATCCTCGACGCGGCGCTGAACCGCGACGCACCTCTGGCTTGCGCACTGCTGGCCGCGCACTTCCGGGCCACCAGCGCGAGCGCCTTGCCGAAGGACGACTGAAGACGTTGCGGGCGGCGCCGGGCAGCCGGCTGCGGGGCCCCGACGAGGCGATGGCTGCGCAATGCTTCGGGCAATGCGAAGCAGCGCGCGTGTCGAATCAAGTCCGTCCACGAGCGTCTCGTCCGATCGAAGCCGTGGGCCGTTCCACGTGTCAAGACAGCGCCAACCCGGGCGTCGCGGCGATGCCCATGCCGGTGATCCAGGTGGGCTCGGCGCGATACGTGACCCGCACGAGCGGCTCGCCGGCGGTGCAGGCCGCTGCCACCCAGGTGCGCACCTCCTGAGCGCCGGCCCCGCCCGGCGAGATGTCGTCGTCCGAGAGCGACGCCAGGCCGGCCCAGTCGCCTGTTTCGAGCCGGTTCAGGAACTGCTCGTCCCAGGCCGGATTGACCAGATCGCGCGCTTTCAAAAGCAACTCAGCTTGCTGTTCGCGCGGGAGATCGGCGTGCCCGGGCACCAGGTTGGGCGGCGCGTGCGACAGCCCCCCCGACGCCATGACCAACACGCGCTCCGACGGGCTCACGTGCGCCTCGATGAAGCGGCGCACTTCGTGACCCAGCCGCGCGATTCGGCGCATCGATGCCATCGGCAGCCCGATGCAGTTGATCAGGATGGGAATGGTGGGCACCGACGACACGCTGCCGAAGATCTGCAGCATCGACAGCGCGAAACCGTGATCGAGTCGCAAATGGTGGGCAGATGCCGGCTCCATGTCGTGCGCCAACAAGTGGCGGGTCAAGGCCCGGGCGAGTTCGGTGGGAACGTTGTAGGCATCGGTGGGCGTCTTCCAGTCGCCATAGCCGGTCGCCCGCTCCGCCACCGTGAAGCACGGGACCAGGTCGGTCAGGGCGCGTTGATGATCCGTGCCGAAGTAGATGACGAGCGTGGGATCGTAGGCGGCAACGGATGCGGCCATTCGCGTGCCCGCCTCGCGGAATTCGGTACCGTCGGCGGGGTCGAGGGTCATTTTCGGGCTGTGAGAAAGACAGATGACCTCGAGCTGTGCGTGTCTCGCCGCGTCGGCGCGCCCCGTGGAAAGCTTCGAATGTTCCGTGACCAGCATCGTTGACTACCAGGATTTTGAGGAAGGGGCGGGGCAGCGAATGCTCCCTGGCAGCCGTCAGTAGCCGGCGTCCATGATGAGCGTCTTGCCCGACGGGGTGTACATCGCGTCGAGGCTGGCGCTTCGATGCGTGGCGCCCGTCATGATGTCGCGCAGGACCTGCTGGAGGGGATCGCGGTCGTAGATCCAGCTGCTGCTGGTGTCGGTCAGGGTCAGCATGGCGTTGCGCATGTTTCGCACGAGGAGTGCGACCTGCGCCGCCGATTCCCACACCTCGCGCCCCGTGAACGCCTCGCCGCGCCGAACCCTTTCGGAGTGCGCGCGGGCAGTCTGGTGGAGGTAGAAGCGGGCTGTCTCGACCGTCGCCAGCACTTCGCCGATGCGGAGCTGGTGGGTGGGGCTCTCGCCCAGCTTGACGCCACGCGACACC
>CAZZWY010000026.1:6487-16792 GCA_964657785.1 uncultured Acetobacteraceae bacterium | reverse complement strand
GGCCGCGGGGCGGCGGTGAGCGGCATCCTGAACGGCGTCGACTGCGAGGTCTGGGACCCGTCGAGGGACCCCAGCCTCGCCGCACGCTATTCGCCGGGGCGTCTGGACGGCAAGATCGAGTGCAAACGGGCATTGCAGGCCGAGCTCGGCCTGGCGCGGCGCCCCGATGCGCTGCTGTTCGGGGTGGTCAGCCGCCTGACGTCGCAAAAAGGGCTCGATCTGGTACTCGGCGCGCTCCCCGGCCTGCTGCGCCGCGGCGGGCAACTGGCGGTGCAGGGCTCGGGGGATCCGCTCCTCGAGGCGGCGTTCGCCGGTGCCGCGCAGGCGCACGCGGGCAGCGTCGCGGTCCGGATCGGCTACGACGAGCTGCTCGCGCACCGGATCATCGCCGGCAGCGACGCGATCCTGGTGCCGTCGCGCTTCGAGCCCTGCGGCCTGACGCAGCTCTACGGTCTTCGCTACGGCACGGTGCCGGTCGTCCGGCGGGTCGGCGGCCTGGCCGACACGGTCACCGATGCGACCGCGGCGGCCCTTCTCGAGGACGCATCGCCGGGCGCGCGGGCCACCGGAATCGTCTTCGACGCCGCGACCCCCGAGTCGCTCGAGGCCGCCCTGCACCGAACCTTCGATCTGTACGCCCAGGCCGATCGCTGGCAGGGCGTCATGGAGGCCGGCATGCGGCAGGATCACTCCTGGCGCGGCGCCGCCCGAAAGTACGCTGCGCTCTACGACTCGATCGCGGGCCACTGAGCGGCCCCGGCTGGTCGCGACGAGCTATCGCGGCGGGTCGATGACGCCGTCTTGATCCGGGTCGTTCGGGATCGAGCCCGGCAACACGCCGTCGTCCGGATCGACCGGCAGGTGGCTCGGATCCTGCTCGGACGGGGGGTGCGGCGAATGCGGCGGGACGTGGTCGGAATGATCCATGGTGGGCTCCAGTAGGGGTGCAGCGTAAACGTGAAGTAGCCAGTTTCCTTCGCGCGCATCGAGTTTCCTTCCTACAGACCGTGGCAATCGTGCTGCCTACCCTTGGTACTGGAATACGGAGGGTGCCATGCAAACGTTGGCAGGACGAAATGACGCGGTCGACGACGGTCGAGACCAGGCGGCCGATTCGCGAACCGACAACGCGGCGATTCGCTGGGTTTTCGCAGCGACGCTCCTTTTCTGGCTGGGCGTCTTCGCGGCGGGGCGAGCGTTGCTCTGACGGCGCGTCGAGCCGCAGCGGGCGCGGAGCCCGCTTCGTGACCGCCCGGCCTTTCTCGCCGACGAACTGAACCGCGTTGGCGGTCTTCCTTGCACCTTTGCATCCAGAGGCGCCGCGGTACCGTGTGACCCGAGCGAATCACCGCTCGTCCGAAGGCCCCACGGTACCCGATGCGTTCCCTCAAGAAGCTCCTCGCACGCGCCCGCACCCATCCCCGAACGGTGCTCGTGGCGGTCTCCGCCGGGCTGCTGTTCGTCGCGCTCGGCGGGCTCTACGTGGCGGCGGAACGCGAGAGCGATGCGAGGAAGAGCGCCGAGGCCCTGGCGTTCGAGAAGAATCCCGACGATTGGCTGAACCATCAGCGCAACGTGAGCGATTTCCGCGTCGCGCTCGACGCCGACCGGGTGGCGCTCGTCGGCCTCGCGAACGCCCACCCCGGGCTCGTGCTCTACACGCTGCGCGATGGCGAGCGGGCGAGCGTCACGGTGCCGGGCTGCACGGCGCTCGGCTGTGCCGGCACGGTGCTCGACCGGCTCGGTAGCGCCAGCGAAGCGGCTCGGGTGGTGCTGGTTCACATCGACATCGACCCCCGCACCGCGAGCCGGCGCACGCTCGATGCGATCGACAGCCTCCTCTCGCCGCTGCTCGTGGTGGTGGCGATGGGCGGGGCCCTGGTGGTCGCGACCCGGCTGCAGACCGGCGTGGGCAGCGCGGCGAGCACGCTCTCGGTCCGGCCGGCGCTGCGCTTCGACGACGCGATCGGCAACGAGGAGGCGAAGGCGGCGCTGAACCGGGTCAAGGCCTTCATGCACGACCCCGGCCGCTACGCGAAGCTCGGTGCCGCCCCGCCGCGCGGGGTGTTGCTGGTCGGCTCGCCGGGCACCGGCAAGACCTTGCTCGCCAAGGCACTTGCCGGCGAGAGCAAGGCCAATTTCATCGCGGTCGACGGCTCCTACTTCACGGCGAGCTTCTATGGCGCCGGGGTCGCGAAGGTCAAGGCGCTCTTCAAGCTGGCCCGGCGGCATGCGCCCTGCGTGCTCTTCATCGACGAGGTCGACGGCATCGGCCGTCGCACCCGCAGTGGCGAGGGCGGCGGCGCGGAATCCGAGCTCAACCGCATCATCAACCGCGTGCTCGTCGAGATGGACGGCTTCGAGGCGCTCGACAACGTCGTCGTCGTCGCCGCGACCAATCACGAGAACAACATCGACGAGGCGATGCGCCGGCCGGGACGCTTCGACATGCTGGTGCGGCTCGCCCTGCCGACCTTGCCCGAGCGGGAGCGCCTCTTCGACCTCTACCTCGGCAAGGTGACGAGCGACGGCGCCGCCGATACCCGCTCGCTCGCCCGCATGACGGCCGGCCTGTCGCCCGCCGAGATCGCCAACATCGTCAACAAGGCCGCGTCGACGGCCGCCGAGACCGGCGCGCAAAGCGTCGGTGCCGATCACGTGCTGCGGGCGATCGAGACGCATCAGCTCGGGGGCGAGGTGCTGTCCGTCAAGGACCTGTTCACCGACGACCTGCGCCGCCGTCTGGCCTACCACGAGTCGGGCCATGCGCTCGTCGGCCACTGGCTGAAGGCCGGTCTCGTCGAGCGGGTGACGATCGAGCCGCGCGGCCAGGCGCTCGGCGTGACCTACATGACCCGCGAGAACGAGGATCCGCTCTACAAACAGGCGGAGCTCACGAGCCGGCTGGCGATGATCCTGGCCGGCCGGGAAACCGAACTGCTGGTCTTCGAGAGCGTCTCGACCGGCGCCTCCGACGACTTGAAGCGCGCCTCGCAGCTCGCAGTCGACATGGTCGGCTCGCTCGGCTTCTCGGAGGCGTTCGGCCTCCTGAGCGTCGCCGGCGTGCCGCGCGAACTGCTCGGCCCCGATATCCAGGCGGCGCTGCTCGGCGAAGCACGTCTGCTGCTCGAGAAGAGCCAGGCGACCTGCCAGCGCGTGCTGCGGGCCAACCGCGACCGGCTCGACCGGCTCGCGGAGCGGCTGTTGCAGGTCGACGTGCTCTCGGGCGCCGAGCTCAAGGACCTGCTCGGCGAGGCCCTGCCGCTGCACGCGGTCGCGGCCTGAGCTTCGCGTGCCCCGGGCGTCCCCGCGCCCCGCGGGCGCCGGGCGGGAACACGGAGGCGCCGGCACAATCCGTGGATGACGACCGCCGCGGCCACGCTCCCTTCGACGTTTTCCCGGCGCATCCCGCTCATCGTCGCCGCGGCGTTCTTCATGGAGACGCTGGACGCGAGCATCATCGTCACCGCACTGCCGAGCATCGCCGCGAGCTTCGGGCGCACGACGCTCGCGCTCGGCATCGGCATTTCGTCGTACCTGGTGGCCGTCGCGGTGTTCGTGCCGGCGGCCGGCTGGGTGAGCGAGCGGTTCGGTGCGCGCAACGTCTTCGCCGCGGCGATCGGGCTCTTCACGCTCGCGTCGCTGCTCTGCGGCCTGAGCCCGGACTTCTGGACCTTCGTCGCCGCCCGCGTGCTGCAGGGGACGGCGGCCGCGTTCATGTCGCCGGTCGGTCGCCTCGTGGTGCTGCGCGAAACGCCCAAGCACCGGCTGATCGAAGCGATCGGCGTCACCGTCTGGCCGGCGCTGATCGGCCCGGTGATCGGGCCACCGCTCGGCGGATTGATCGCGACCTATGCGTCCTGGCGCTGGATCTTCTTCCTCAACCTGCCGATCGGGCTGATCGGCCTGGCGCTGGTGCTGCACTTCATTCCACCCCACGCTCCCGGCGCCCGCCAGCGCTTCGACGGGCGCGGTTTTGCCTACACCGCGCTGGCGCTGGTCGCGCTGATCCAGGGTCTGTCGCTCTTCGCCGAAACGCCGGACGAGCGGCTGCTCGGCGTCGTGCTGACCGGAGTCGGCCTGGCCTGCGGCGTGTTGGCGCTGCGGCACGCGCGGCGCCACCCTGCGCCGCTGCTCGACCTTCGGGCGACGCGGGTGCGGACCTTCGTGCTGAGCCAGCTGACGGCCGGATTCCTCGGCCGGGTCGCGATCAATGCCACGCCGTTCCTGCTGCCGCTGATGTTCCAGATCGGGTTTCACGACAGTGCCTTCAAGGCGGGCCTGATGCTGCTCATCTACATGGGCGGCAATCTCGCGATGAAGGCTGCGACGACCCGCTTGCTGCGCCGCTTCGGCTTTCGCACGGTGCTGGTGGTCAATGGCCTGCTCGGCGCGGCTTCGCTCGCGGGCTGCGCCTTGCTCGCGCCCGCCTGGCCGACCGCGGCGATCGCCGCGGTGCTGATCGCCGCCGGCACGACGCGCTCGATGCAGTTCACGGCGCTCAACACGCTCGCCTTCGCGGACATCGGCCCCGAGGCCCGCGCCGGCGCCACCACGATGACGGCGATGACGCAGCAGCTCGCCTCGGCGCTCGGCGTGGCCTTCGCGACACTCGCCCTGGCGTCGTCGCAGGCACTGAGCGGGGGCCGGCCGCTCGTGCTCGGCGACTTTCGCGTCGCCCTGCTGGCGTGCGGCGCGCTGATGGCCGTGTCAGGCTTCGGCCTGATGCGTCTGCCGCATGACGCCGGCGCGGAGGCGACGGCCGCGGGTTGACGGGGAACGCGGCGCCCGCCGTCAGGCGAACCACTGCTCGATGTCGATCGTCGACCGCCTGCAGACGTCGTCGAGATGGTCGCCGAGCCACTGCCCTGCGCGCTCGGCCCCCTGGGTCTTCAGGCGCTCGAGAAAGGGCGCGTACGGCAGCTGCTTGGTGTCGGTGCGTTCGAGCAGGGCGAGCCCGCTCGAGTCGATCATGTGGAACCGGAGCGCGTCGAGCCGGCGTTCGAGCCGGCCGCGCGGCAGCAGGCCGTGGCGGGCGAAGCGGGCGGCTTGCGCGAAGGTCCGCATCTCGCGCATGAAGTGGGTGCTGAAGCCGAGCTCGAGGATGCGCGCGTCGATCTCGACCACCGTGCGCGGCGTGTCCTCGCGCTGCAGCGGCGCGAGCAGGACGAGCAGGATGTCGGGCGCGTCGCAGTCGTAGAAGAGCGGGAAGATCGCCGGGTTGGCGCTGTAGCCGCCGTCCCAGTAGTGCTTGCCCTCGATCTCGACCGGATGGTGGATCTTCGGCAGGCAGGCCGAGGCGAGCAGGATGTCGACCGTCAGCTCGTGCTCACGAAAGACGCGCAGCTTGCCGGTGTTGGCTTCGGTCGTCCCGACGAAGAGCTTGAACGGGCAGTCGTTGCGCAGCCGGTCGAAGTCGATCTGCTGCTCGAGCAGGTCGCGCAACGGGTTGAGGTCGAACGGATTGAGTTGCGCCGGCGAGAAATGGCTCGCCCAGGCGCTCAGCAGCTTGGCCGCCGACGACAGGGCGATGGTGTCGTCTTCGACGGACGTCGCGAGGCCGATCGGCATCTGCTGGCCCAGGCGGGTCCAGAAGTCCGCGAGGGCGGCCCGGGCACCGTCCGCACCGCCCTGCATCCATCCCTGGGCCAGGATCACGGCGTTCATGGCACCGGCGCTGCTGCCGCTCAGTCCCTCGAAATCGAACGGCGCGTGCTCGAGCAAGCGGTCGAGCACGCCCCAGGTGAAGGCGCCGTGGGCGCCCCCGCCTTGCAATGCCAGATTCAGCCGGGGGACGCGGCGCCGCGCCTTGAACGGGCGACGCCGCAGAATCGGCCACCCGGCCGCTTCGCCGCCGGCGTGCACGGTCGCGCGTGCGTGCCGCGGATCAGGTCGATCCGGTCCGGTTTCAGCCGCCCGGGAAGTGGTTGGAGTCGAAAACAAGCTCATTCCGCCACGATATAGGGTTTTCCCTAATTCGTGTGAGATCCGAGTCGCTTCCTCCCCTGAAGCAGGGGTCAAGCGGCCGGCGCGCCGACTTGCTATCGTCTTCGCTTCCACTGGATTGCCGAATGAAGACGCTCTCGATCGCCCTGGCCCTGTGCGCCGTCGCCTGCACGTTCGCTTGCGCCGCCGCCAGGGCGCAGACCTCCGACGCACCGCCTACCCCGCGTGAAGCGCACGCGGCCGAGTGCGTGGCGGCGCTCGAAGTCAGTACCGAAGGCCTCGCGCGCCGGGTCAAGGCCGGCAACGAGGAGGTGCGGCCGCTCCTGCAGACGCGGCTGGAGTCGGGAACGGCGTTCGTCGGCGATTCCTACCTGAACGGAACGACCGACGAAGCCCGTGCCCGCGCCCTCGCGAATCGGGCGCTCGAGGCCCAGAAGAGCCTGACGGAGGCCCAACTCGGCGCGCGCCAGGAGGCCTGCACGGCCGAGGGCACGAAGCTCCTCGAGGCGAGCAACCCGCTCGAGCGGGCCATCGTCAAGCGCCTGGCGCACCGGCGAATGGAAAAACTGTTGGCCGATTGAAGCGCGCTGGCAGGACGCCCGTGCGGTCACGCCGGCGTGAAGTTGCCGTGAAAGCCGTACGGCAGCCAATAGGGCAGCGACGCCTGCGCGATCGGCCCGTCGGAGAGATGGCGGGCCTCGAAGAGGCTGACGCGCGTCACGCCACGGGCCAGGTCGAAGCTGGTGCCGAGCAGCCAGGCGTCGAGTTCGCCTCGCGCGCCCGGCTTCGGAACGATGATGTGTTCCTCCGCGACGTGGCCGATGCCGTAGTCGTAGCGTTCGGCGCGACCCGTTGGCAGGTCGCGCAGCTGGATGCCGTGGAACCAGTCCTGCCCGGCCCAGGCGGCGGTGGTCAACAGGAAGCGCGTCGGGCTGCCGTTGCGCAGCGGGTGGACACGCGGGAATTCGACCGCATCGTTCGGCGATTCGACGCTCGCCCGTCCGGTCCGGAGGTCGAGTACTGCCAGTTGCGTGCTCGAGCCGCGGAACGAGGCCGGATGGCCGGCGAGCAGGGCCGATGCCCCGTGCATCACGAATTCGGGCGTCGGCGAACCGACAAAGCTGAGGGCGATGCTGCCGTCGCTGCGTTCGTGGGCGTTGCCGACGTGAAAGACCATCTGCGGCGGGAGCTCGAAGACGCGGCGCTGGCGGATGTCGTCCTTGCGCATCACGAGGATGCGCAGCGGTTCGCCGGCGTCGTGAACGAGCGCCTTGCCGGAGGCGACGTCTTCGCCGAAATTGAGTTTGACCGGCGGCAGCGGCAGCACGATGTGGTGCTCGGTCATCGCCATGTCGTGCGCCATGCCGCCGGGGTAGGGCGACTCGCCGATCTGCGCATTGACGAGCCGGCCGTTCGGGTCGACATGCCAGACGACGAGGTTGGCGCCGGCGCTGCCGATGTTCCAGAGATTGCCCGCCGCGTCGAGCTTCGGATGGGCGGAGAAGGGCATCTGGGCCAGGCCGGCCTGCCACGTCACCGGCCCGAGGGTCGACAGATCGTCGGGGCTGAGCGCGAACGCCGAGCCGCCCTCCCACATCGCGAGCACCCGCCCGGCATGTTCGATCGCGTTGGTGTTGGCGACGTTGAAGGTGTCCGGCCCCTGCGTCGGCACGTCGCTGTCGATCTTCGTGCCGTAGGCCGCGACGAGGAACCGGCCGGCCTCCTGCTCGGCGACGAATTTCGGGGTGCGGACGATCCGGCCGAGGTGGCGCACGCCGGGGCGCGCGCCGCCGGTGAAACTGAACTGCTGCACCATGCCGTCGCCCGCGAACCAGTGGTGGTAGCGTTGGCCGTCGCGTTCGACGAGCGCCGGGCCGTTGCGGTAGAAGCGCCCCCGCAGCGCAGCCGGCCAGCGGCCGCTGAGCGCGAGCGCGTCGCAGCGGCGGTCCTGCCCGGCCTCGGCGACGCCCTTGAAGGGCACGAGCCAGGGCTGGCCGGCGATCGCCCGGTCGAAGGCCTCGCCCTCGGTGCCGCGGGCGAAGGCGGGCAGGCTGGCGGAGGCGCCCAGGGCGGCACCGATCTGGAAGCCCGCGCGAAGGAACTGGCGGCGTTGCATGGCGGGCTCCTTATTTCGAGAGCTTGACGACGATCGTCGAGCCGTCGAGGGCGACGTGCGCCGACTCCCAGGTCGGTGCGGACATCGTGAGCGGCTTGCCCGAGGCACCCCAGGGTTCGGTCGGCATGCCGAACGGGTTGGCGTCCAGCTTGCCGTTGCGGTTGAGGTCCTGGAAAAGCATCAGTGCGACCGACCCGCCGCTCAGGCCGCAGACCTTGAGCTGCATCGTCGCTGCGCTCACCGCGACTTCCTGCCGGCTGACCGCCGTCTTGCTGAAACTCTCGGCGTCGACGTAGGCCGCGAGCATCAACGGGCCCTGGCCGATGTGCAGGTTCTGCACTTCGACGTTCGCGCAATCGTCCGCATGGGCGAGGGTCGCGAACGAAAGCAGCGCGACGAGCGCGGTGGCGGCAGTCAGACAGGTCTTCATGGCAATGCTCCGGGAGGTGATGACGGAGTGACTGTAGGGACGGCATCGGGGCGCGTCCCATGCGCTGCGACGAAACGACGAAACGCGGCGGGAAGCGTTGCCACGAAGCCCCGAGAGGTCACCGCGTCCTTTCGGCATACTCGCGGCGCCGCGGCTCACCGCGCCAACCCGGACCCCGCGATGCGCGTGTTGTTGATCGAAGACGACGCCATGATCGGCCGCGCCATCCGGCGCGGTCTGCAGGGCGCCGGCTTCGCGGTCGACTGGGTCACCGACGGCCAGGCGGGCGAAGGGGCCGCGGCCAGCGGCGTCTACGACGTCGTGGTGCTCGATCTCGGGCTGCCGCGCCTCGAGGGCATGACCTTGCTGCGCGGCTTGCGCGAGCGCCATGACGCGGTGCGGGTCCTGATTGTCAGCGCCCGCGACGCCGTCGCCGACCGCATCTCCGGGCTGAACGCCGGTGCCGATGACTACCTCCTCAAGCCCTTCGATCTCGACGAGCTGATCGCTCGCGTGCGTGCGCTCGTGCGCCGCCCCGTGGGCGCGGCGTCGAGCACGACGACGCTCGGGCGCCTCTGCCTCGACGCGGTCGACCGCAGCGTGCGGCTCGAGGGCCGGCGGATCGACCTGACGACGAAGGAATTCGCCCTGCTCGAAACCTTGCTGCGCAAGCCCGGCGCCCTGGTCACGCGCGAGCGGCTCGAAGAGTCGATCTACGGCTGGGGCGAGGAAGTCGGCAGCAACGCCCTCGAGGTCCATCTGCACAACCTGCGGCGCAAGATCGGCATCGAGCTGATCCGCAACGTCCGCGGGGTCGGCTACCGGGTCGCCGAGTGACCGCCGCCGGGCCGCCCCGAGCCGCTCGTCCCCGCCCGGCGTGGGGTGCCTCGTCGAGGCCCTCGATCCGCCGCCATCTGATGGTGTGGGTGCTCGGCGCGCTCTGCGGCGGTGCCGTCGTGCTGTCGGTCGCGGCCTACCGGCTGACCTTGCACGAGGTCGACGAACTGCTCGACGACAACCTGCGCCAGACCGCCCGGCTGCTCGCCGACCGGGATGCGGCCGAGCCGCTCTCCGCGCCGCCGCCGGGCGTGGCGGGCCCGACGGCCGACGTCGAATCGAAGCTCGTCGCCATCACGCGCCGGCGCGACGGCACCCTCTTCTCGACGTCCGCGCCACAGCTCGGGCTGCGTTTCGAGGCGGTCGAAGGGCCCACGCGGCAATTCGTCCACGACGAGGATTGGGACGTCTACACCGTCACCCGGCCCGATCGCGTCGTGCAGGTCGCGCAGCCGATCTCGGTACGACGCGAGCTGGCGGGCGAGTCGGCCGCCAAGCTGTTGCTGCCGTTGCTCACGCTGGTCGCGATGATCGGCGGGATGCTCGTGTTCGCGCTGCGCCGCGGTCTGCGCCCGCTCGCTGCGACGACCGAAGCCATCGCCGCGAGAAGTGCGAACCTGCTCGCGCCGCTCGAGATGCAGGACGTGCCGAGCGAGCTGGTGCCCATGGTCGCAACCATCAACGACCTGCTCGAACGGCTCGCCGCGGCGTTCGAGGCGCAGCGCCATTTCGTCGTCGACGCCGCGCACGAGCTGCGCTCTCCCATCACGGCGCTGCAACTGCAGGTCCAGTTGCTGGAACGCAGTGTCAGCGCGGCCGAACGCGGCGAGGCGATCGAAGAGCTGGCGGCGGGCATCGGCAGGGCGCGGCGCCTGATCGAGCAGCTGCTGGCGCTCTCGCGCTCGAGCGCCGACGAGCGCCCCGATGCGGGCGCGCGCCGCCCGTGAAACCAACGGATATCACCCCGCCTGGAATG
>CAZZWY010000026.1:0-6477 GCA_964657785.1 uncultured Acetobacteraceae bacterium | reverse complement strand
GCCCGGTGCGTCTCGACGAACTCGCCCGCAGCGTGGTCGAACGCTGCAGCCGCGACGCCGAGCGCAAGGGCATCGATCTGGGCGCCGATGCGCGCACGGCGGTCGAGATCGACGGCGACGCCGACCAGATCGAGATCCTGCTCGGCAACCTGGTCGAGAATGCGCTGCGGTACGCGCCGCGCGGGAGCGTGGTCGACGTCGTCGCCGACGAGGTCGACGGCTCGCCCGCGCTGCACGTGATCGACGACGGCCCCGGCATCGCGCCGGCGGAGCGCGAACGGGTCTTCGACCGCTTCTACCGGAGCGCCGGGACGGTCGCCGGGGTGGAAGGCGGGAGCGGGCTCGGGCTCGCGATCGTCAAGGCGATCGCGGGCCGGCACCGCGCGACTGTGTCGCTCCACACCGGTCGGGGAGGCGAAGGGCTCGAGGCGCGCGCCGTGTTTCCGCGCCGAACCTGATCAGGGCGAGTCCATCCGGTCGGGCGCGGACCCCGGCGGCGGTGGCAGCAGATGCCAGAGACCGGTGTCGCCCTTGTGGAAAACGAGCGCCTGGGTGCCGGGCCAGGCGAGCGCGTTCGCGCCGGGCCAGGGGCCGACGACCCACGCGGAGCCTTGTCCGCGCAGCGCCTGCGCGAGCTCGTCGGGATGCAGCAGGCGCCGCCGGCGGCCGGGGCGTCCGAAGCGCTCGGCGTCGACAAGCTCGCGGCGCCAGCTGTCCTTGGCGACTTCGGCCGGCGACCAGGCATCGAGCACGAACACCGGCGACTCGAGCCTGGCGAGGAACGGCACATCGACATAGTCGTTGCCGACGAAGACGACCGGCTCGCCCGTCCTGCGTTCGGCCCGCAGGTGCGCGGACACCTCGGCCTGCGACTTCGGTTGGTTGAAATGCTCGATGCCGACGATGGTCACGCACAAGGTGCCGGCGAGGGCCGCCGTGCCGGTGGCGAGGTTGCCGCCCCATCGCGTCGTGAACCGGGCCAGCCCTTTGGACGGCTCCGTCGCACTCGCCTCGAGCGCCAGGGCGACGAGCACCGCCAGCGGTGGCAGCACGGGCAGGATGTAGCCGATCGGCTTGCTGCTCGGCAGCGAGAAGAACGCCGTCACGCCGGCCGCCCAGACGAGCATCAGCGAGCGAACGCCGGCCGCATCGGGCTGCCGGCGAAAGCGCGTCCGCAGGGCCGGCAGCAGGCCGAGGCACCACGGCGCGGTCGTCGCGGCGAGCAGGGCGGGGTAGAACCAGAAGGGCTGGGGGTTGTTGAAGTCGTTCGACAGGAAACGCTGCACGTGCTGGACGACGAAGAAATAGTGGCCGAACCCCGCGAAGCGGAGCTGCATCAGCACGAACCACGGCGCCCCAAGACCCAAGAGCAGCACCCAGCCGGGGCCCCACGCCATCAGGCGGATGACCTGCGCGAGCCGCCCCCGCGCGAGCCCCCAGGCGAGCAGCACACCCGCCGGCAGGACGATCCCGATCAACCCCTTGGCGAGCACGCCGCACGCCGCCGCGACGAACGCGCCCGCGAGCACTCGCCGGCAAGTGGACCCCGCCTCCTCTGCGAGCGCGGCGTGGGCGAAGAGCAGGATCGCGACCGAGATGCACGCCGCCACCAGCGGATCCAGGTTCGCGTACTGCGACGAGCCGTAGAAGAGCGGCGTCGTCGCCAGCACCAGAAGCGTCGTGCGCGCCGGCCGCGCGCCGACCCAGCGGCGCAGGAACCAGAAGATTGCCGCCGCGCACACCGTGGTCGCGAGCAGCGACGCCCCGCGGGCCGACAGCAGCCCCGGCCCGAAGCAGCGCATCGAGGCGGCGGTGAGCCAGTAGAAGAGCGGCGGCTTGTGGAAGAACGGCGCGCCGTTGCGGGTCGGCACGAGCCAGTCGCCGCTTCGCAGCATCTCCCAGGCGACGCCGACGTAGCGCCCCTCGTCGGGGATCGCGAGCGGGCGGAGCCAGGCCGTCGCGGCGAACCAGAGCGCGCAGAGGCTCGCGCAGAAGGCCACTTCGTGCTCGAGAAGGCGGGCCGACCACGCGGCGGCGTGGGAGCGGACGGCGGATGGGACCGAAGGAGTGCTCAGGGTATCGATCACGATCGGTGGACAGCGAATCGCTGCACCCCGAGTGTCTCGAACGCGAATTAGTTTTGACTTAAGGAAGGTAACTTTTCAAGTCTGGACACCGATCTTTTTGACGCTGCGGCCTTCGGCGAGTGGCGAAGCGTCTCAATGGACTGCGTGCATCACGCCGCCGGCGACCGGCAGCAGCGGCACGATCAGCAGCGCGACGATGTTGATGATCTTGATGAGCGGATTGACGGCCGGGCCGGCGGTGTCCTTGTAGGGGTCGCCGACGGTGTCGCCGGTGACGGCCGCCTTGTGCGCCTCGCTGCCCTTGCCGCCGTGGTGGCCGTCCTCGATGTACTTCTTCGCGTTGTCCCAGGCGCCGCCGCCGGTGCACATCGAGATCGCGACGAAGAGCCCGGTCACGATCGTTCCCATCAAGAGGCCGCCGAGCGCCGCGGGCCCGAGCGCCAGGCCGACGACGACCGGCACCACCACCGGCAGCAGGCTCGGCACGATCATCTCCCTGATCGCCGCGGCGGTCAGCATGTCGACCGCGCGGCCGTATTCCGGCTTCCCGCTGCCGTCCATGATGCCGGGGATGTCGCGGAACTGCCGTCGCACCTCGACGACGACCGCGCCGGCGGCGCGCCCGACCGCCTCCATCGCCATGGCGCCGAAGAGATACGGGATCAGGCCGCCGATGAAGAGGCCCACGATGACCTTCGGATCGCTCAGGTCGAAGCTCACGTGCAGGCCGCGGCCTTCGAGCGAATGGGTGTAGTCGGCGAAAAGGACGAGCGCGGCGAGCCCGGCGGAGCCGATCGCATACCCCTTGGTGACGGCCTTGGTCGTGTTGCCGACGGCGTCGAGCGGGTCGGTCACGTCGCGAACTTCCTTCGGCAACTCCGCCATCTCGGCGATGCCGCCGGCGTTGTCGGTGATCGGGCCGTACGCATCGAGCGCGACGACGATTCCCGCCATGCTGAGCATCGAGGTGGCCGCGGTCGCGATCCCGTAGAGCCCGCCGAGCGCATAGGCGGCGAGGATCGCGCCGCAGACGAAGAGAACGGGCCAGGCGGTCGAGCGCATCGAGACACCCAGCCCGGCGATGATGTTGGTGCCGTGGCCGGTCGTCGAGGCCTCGGCGATGTGCCGAACCGGCTTGTACTGGGTGCCGGTGTAGTACTCGGTGATCCAGACCAGCGCTGCGGTCAGGACCAGGCCGACGGCGCAGGCGCCGAAGAGCCGCAGCCGGGTGTCGGCGCCAAGCGCGTCGTCCGGCATGAAGAACGTCGTGACGAACCAGAACGCGATCAGCGACAGCCCTCCCGCGACCGCCAGCCCCTTGTAGAGCGCCGGCATCACGTTCTTCATGCCCGGCGTGGCCTTGACGAAAGAGCAGCCGACGATCGAGGCGATGATCGATACGGCGCCGAGCAGCAGCGGGTAGACGACCGCGGCCAGCGGCGCGTTCGGCACCACGAGCGCGCCGAGCGACATCGTCGCGATCAGCGTGACGGCGTAGGTCTCGAACAGGTCGGCAGCCATGCCGGCGCAGTCACCGACGTTGTCGCCCACGTTGTCGGCGATGACCGCGGGGTTGCGCGGGTCGTCCTCCGGAATGCCGGCCTCGACCTTGCCGACGAGGTCGGCGCCGACGTCCGCGCCTTTGGTGAAGATGCCGCCGCCGAGGCGGGCGAAGATCGAGATCAGCGAGGCGCCGAAGGCAAAGCCGAGCATCGGCTTCAGGACCGTCGCGAGCAAGGGCGGCTCCGGCGCGCCGCGGGTCAGGAAGAGGAAAAAGAGGGCGACGCCGAGGAGGCCGAGGCCGACGACGAGCATGCCGGTGATCGCGCCGCCCTTGAACGCCACGTCGAGCGCCGGACCGATCCCTCGCGTCGCCGCCTGGGCGGTGCGAACGTTGGCCTTGACCGAGACGTTCATGCCGATGAAGCCGCACGCGCCCGAGAGCACGGCGCCGAGCACGAACCCGGCAGCGCTGAGCGGGTCGAGAAAGATGCCGATCAGCAGGGCGAGCACGACGCCGACGATCCCGATCGCCTTGTACTGGCGCGCGAGATAGGCCGCGGCGCCTTGCTGGATCGCCGCCGAGATCTCCTGCATGCGCGCGTTGCCGGCGTCCTGCGCGAGGATCCAGCGCCGCTGCACGAAGCCGTAGGCGACGGCTAAGAGGCCGCACGCCAGCACGAAGTAGAGCGCCATCGATGTCGTGAGCATGCCGCTGTTCCTCTCATTCGGGCGTCGGTCTGGGCTTCGGGCCCGATGCTGCGGGATGCTAGGGGCGGCATCGCGGCAGCCGACAGGGTGTTTTCCAGTGGTCTTTCGGCGCTGGACGGACCGGTCGGACGCGGGTGCCGCGGCATAAAATCCGGGTTTGTCCAGCCTGGAAGAGAACCGATGAGCCTGCGCAAAGTCACGCCTGGCGCGAAAGCGCCCGATCAGTTCAACGTCGTGATCGAGATCCCGATGAACGCCGATCCAATCAAGTACGAAGTCGACAAGGAAAGCGGCGCGCTCTTCGTCGACCGCTTCATGACGACGGCGATGCACTATCCGTGCAACTACGGCTATATCCCGCAGACGCTGTCCGAGGATGGCGACCCCGTGGACGTGCTCGTCATCACGCCGTTCGCGCTCTCGCCCGGCGTGGTCGTCACCTGCCGCCCGATCGGCGTGCTGAAGATGGAAGACGAAGCGGGCATCGATGCGAAGCTCCTCGCGGTGCCGATCGACAAGGTGCTCCCGATCTACACCCACTGGCAAAAGCCCGAAGACATCAACCAGATGCGGCTGAAGGCGATCCAGCACTTCTTCGAGCATTACAAGGATCTCGAGCCCGGCAAGTGGGTGAAGATCCAGGGGTGGGAAGGGCCGGAGTCGGCGAAGGAAGAGATCCGTCTGGGCATCGAGTCGTACCGGAACCAATCGGCCGGAAAGCCGTCCTAGGGCGGTCTCCGCCACGTCTGCCGACCGATGCCCCTCAGCCTGCGCGCCCTCGTCTTGTCCCTCGGCCTCGCGACCGCTTCTCTGGTCCTGAACTCTCTCGTCACGAGCCCTGCATTCGCTGTTGCGCCCGGTGGCGCAGAGGTTTCGCGACCGGTGACGTCGGTCGAAGGCGTCGACGAATACCGGCTCGCCAACGGCCTGCAGGTGCTGCTGATCCCCGACGATTCGAAGCCGACGACGACCGTCAACCTCACCTACCGGGTCGGCTCGCGCCACGAGAACTACGGCGAGACCGGCATGGCGCACCTGCTCGAGCACATGCTCTTCAAGGGCACGCCGACGCATCGCAACGTGTGGTCCGACTTCTCCAAGCGCGGTCTGGCGGCCAACGGCTCGACCTGGCTCGACCGCACCAACTACACCGCGAAGTTCTCGGCCAACGACGCCAACCTCGCGTGGTACCTCGACTGGCTCGCCGATGCGATGATCCACAGCGACGTCGCCCGCAAGGACCTCGACACCGAGATGACGGTAGTGCGCAACGAGATGGAGTCGGGCGAGAACCGGCCCGGCCGCATCCTTGCCGAGCGCACGATGTCGCTGATGTTCGACTGGCACAACTACGGCCATTCGACCATCGGCGCGCGGGCGGATGTCGAGAACGTCGACATCCCGCGCCTGCAGGCTTTCTATCGCCTCTACTACCAACCCGACAATGCCACCCTGATCGTCGCCGGCAAGTTCGATCCGCGCCGCACGCTCGACGGGATCAACGCTTCGTTCGGCTCGATACCGAAGCCGACGCGGGTGTTGCCGGTGCTCTACACGCTGGACCCGGCGCAGGACGGCGAGCGCAGCGTGACGCTGCGGCGCGTCGGCGGCACGCCGTTGCTCGAGGTGGGCTACCACGTGCCGCCCGGCCCGCCCAAGGAGACGGCCGGCGTCGAACTGCTGACGGTGCTCCTCGGCGACACCCCGTCGGGCCGCCTCTACAAGCGCCTCACGCAGCAGCAGCTCGCGGCGTCCGTCTCCTCGGGCGCGTATGCGCTCGCCGACCCGGGAGCGATGTTCGTCAGCGCCGAACTCGCCCCGGGCCAGGATGTCGAGCGGGCGCGTTCGGCGCTGCTCGCGACGACCGAAGGCCTCGCAAAGGAGCCGATCACCTCGGAGGAGCTCGCGCGCGCGAAGCTGAAGTGGCTGAAGGACTGGGATCAGTCGTTCACGAACCCGGAAACCGTCGGCATCGCGATGTCCGAATCGATTGCACAAGGCGACTGGCGGCTCTTCTTCCTCCTGCGCGACCGCGTTCGCGATGCGACGCTCGCCGACGTGCAGCAGGTGGCCGAACGCTATCTGCTCGCCGACAACCGGACCCTCGGCCTGTACCTGCCGACCGATGCGCCGGTGCGGGCGCCGGCGCCCGCGCGTGTCGACCTGGCGCAGGCGCTCC
>CAZZWY010000025.1:0-16934 GCA_964657785.1 uncultured Acetobacteraceae bacterium | reverse complement strand
AGGAAGAGCCGGCCCTGTGGCGCCGCTACTGGAGCGACGGGAAACTGGCGTTGGGTGTGCTTCTCACGCGGGTCATCCCCGACATGATCGCGTCCCGGGCGAGCAAGCGGCGCTCCGGTGCGGCGCCCACCGTCGAGTTGCTGCGATCCCCGGGCAGCTCGACGTTGCGTCTCACCGGGTTCTGGAGCGATGCGCACTGCACGCTCCTGCGCGCGCCGCTGGCCGAGGCTGCAGCGCACTCCGCGTCGCTGGTCGTCGATCTGCGAGGAGTCGAGAACGTCTCCGGCACGTTCGTCGGTCTCATGTTGCTGGCGCGAGGCTGGTTTCGCAGGCAGGGGACCTTCAGGGTCAGCGGGGCCAATGCCGCGGTGCGAGCCACCTTGCGCCGCAAGCTCGCCGAGGCGGCTTTGCTGGAGAACGAGCGATAGCCTGGGCGCACGCGTCGGGGTCGCTTCCCGCCTGCGCTCTTCCCGTCTTCCCGAGTGGGTGCGGCCGAAACCCGCAGTCCGCCCCGCTTCCTTTTCAAGACCCGCCTCGATCGATCGGCCATGTCCATGCAACTCGTCCTAGTGATCGCCCCGAACGCCTCCGAGCAGATGGGCGGAGAGGCCATGAAGGCGCTGCAGATCTACCGCGAGTTCAAGGCGTTGCGGCCGAACACGGTGTTGATCACGCACGCACGCAACCGCGACGAACTGCACGGGCGCCTGGGGATGACGGATGTGGTCCTGATTCCGGACGATCTGCTGTCGGTCGCGATCTGGCGCAGCGTCGTGTTTCGACCGGTGCTCGACTACTGGTTCTTCCGGAACGCCGTGAAGGCCGCCGAGGCGATCGCGGCGTCGGCCGGGCTGCCAGGACGGGAGGTGGTCATCTACCAGGCCGAGCCGAATTCGCCGGTACTGCCGAGGATCCTCGCGAAGGGTTTCGTCAACACCTTCGGACCCGTCAACGGCAACATCTACTATCCGAAACTGTTTCGCGCCCACGAAGCCCTGTGGCCGCGAATGCGACGCCTTTTTCATTTTCCGTTGCAGCGCATCAACCGGGTGTTGCCGCGCGGGATCAAGGCGGCGCAACTCGTACTGACGGCCGGCGGTCGACGAACGCGCGACTCGCTGCTTGCCGCGGGGTGCCCGCCGCAAATCCTGCTCGACTGCATCGATTGCGGCATCGCCGAGGCACTTTTGCAACGGCCGAGGATCGCTCACGAAGGGCGCAACCTGCGCTTCGTTCACTTCGGCCGCCTCGTCTTCCACAAGGGCACCTTCCTCATCATCAAGAGCCTCGCGAAAACGAAAACGCCCGTTCGACTCGACATCATCGGCAAAGGGCCGGAGCTGGAACGTTGCCGCGCGCTGGCAGCGGCGCTGTCGTTGCAGGATCGCATCACCTTCTTGCAACCGTACCGCGACCAGGCGGCGCTGTTCGATTCGCTGGCGCATTACCGCGGCATGGTGCTGCCGAGTTTCGAGGATGCCAATGGCATGGTCGTGCAGGAGGCGATGGCGCTCGGGCTACCCTCCATTTGCCTCGACTGGGGCGGTCCGCAACTGCTCGTCGAGCACGGCCGATCGGGCTATCTGGTCGAACCCGACAGCGAGGAGCAAATCACCAGCGACATCGCCGGGCACCTCGACGCCCTGGCGCAAGACGCCCGACTGGCGGAGGGCTTTTCGGTCGCAGGGCGCGCGCGGGCCGTCGAGTGGGGGTGGCCGAACGTGGCGGCGCGCTGGCTCGAGGCGTTTGGGCGGCTGCGGGCGTGACAACTTGTTTTCCGAGCCGCGCCCAGCCTGCCTCCGGCGCGCGATCGGCTCGCAGATTGGCATCATCATCTGGAAGCGAAATGACCAAATACCGATTTTGCTTTCTTCTTACCACCGCTGCCGGGAATAAAACTAGGTACGCAAACCTCCGGCGCTTTGCGGATCGGGAGAGCGATTTGGAAATCACCTGGGTCCCGATCAGCGGATACCCGCCATTTGAAATTGCACGGAAACTTCGCTTCCTCCCTACCGTATGGTTGTCTCGCCTTTGGACTGCTCGGCTGCTTGCACCGGTTTTTTCCAGGCTCCATAACTTCGATGCTGTCATGGTGCATCAGTTCGAAGCAGAGACGCTGCTGACGCTCACAGGCTATATCTCTAGAATTCCGATCGTGATCAGCAGCACTGACGACGCCCCTATTGTCGACGAAGCGACGTATCCGCTTTACGAATTCCAGGCTATCAAGAGCACCGATCGGCGCAAACTTCGTTTGAAGGTCGATCTCTGGCGCACACGCCGGATAGATTACTTCATACCCTTCACCCGCTGGGCCGCCAAAATTTTGCAGGACGGTTGTGGCGTTCCGGCGAACAGGGTGCTACCGCTTCATGTCGGCCTCGACCTGAGTTTTTGGGCCCGCCCGAATGCGACAAGTCGAGCAAGGACTGGACGATTCAAAATCCTGTTCGTCGGCGGCGAATTTGTTCGGAAGGGAGGCGACCTGCTGCTAAAGGTTTTCCAAGCTCACTTCTCAGAAGTCGCAGAACTCCATATCGTTAGCGGTCAGGCACCGACTAAGCATCTTGATAACGTATTTTTGCATACAGGCATGCAACCGAATTCGAGTGAATTGGTTAATCTCTATGCGGCGAGTGATGTGCTGGCCATGCCCACGAACGCCGACTTGATACCCTGGACTTATCTCGAAGCGATGGCGATGGCGCTGCCGTGCATCGGAACGAGCGTAGGCGCTATCGACGAAGTCATCGAAAACGGCGTTACCGGATTTCTAATTCCACCTCGTGACGAAGCGGCGCTGCGCACAGCACTGTCGAAGTTGCTCGCTAGTCCCGACCTGTGTCGTCTCATGGGTGGTCGCGGGCGTGAGAAAGTCGAAGCCGAGTTTGATTCGGCCAAAAATGTTCCTCGAATGATGGCGGCAATGCGGTCGCTGGTCGACGACCGGCGACAAAAAAGCGTGCGCGAGCGCTGAGGCTCGCGACGACCGATGCGCAATCGTCACAGCTGTAAAATCAGTCGAAGTGGTTGCGAGCAGTACTGGTGGAACGTTCGAGCGCGTCGACATAGCACCGCACCCCCAGTTCTTGGGAAAAGCGCGTCTCGAGTGTCGCCGCTCCGGCGTCGGCGATTTTGCGAAGTTGGTCCGCTGGCAACCGGGCTGCATGTCGAAGCACACGGCAAAGGTCCTCTGGGTCATCCGCAGCGAATTTCAACCCGGTGATGCCGTCTTCTATTAGGCTGCCCGCTCCTCCGGCATCGGGGACCACCGCGACAAGGTGTGCGAGAAATGCTTCCAATATCGCCAAGCCAAACGGTTCTTCAGGACACAGGTGCAACAACAAATCGGCGCTCGCAAGACGTTCCGGGACATCGGGGACGAAGCCGTGAAACCGCAGGTTCGCCAGTGGAGCCGCACGCGCCTTCAAGCGATCGAAATCGTCGCCCGTCCCATAAACATCCATCTCGAACTCGGTCAAACCAAACATCTCGACGGCCATCACTAATATCTCGAGCTTTTTGATTCGGTCGACACGTGAAACGATGGCTACTTTCACGGCTGTCGGCAGCAAAGGCCGAGCGCACGGACCCTCGGCTTCATATGACGCGCGGACCAGTTTGCCCCGGCGCTGTTCGTTCGAAAGAAAATTCTCGATGACGACGATTGCGTCAGATCGCACACCTCGATCAATAAGCTGCTGCCGGACGAAGTCTGAAACGGCTACCACCGTGACAGGGACGCGGTTGAGTTCGGCCTTCCGGTCGAAAGAAGTCGGTGTGCCTCCATGGGCTACATGAAGTTGCCTCACCCTGACTCGAAAAACTCTTCCAAGCAAGTGACAGAGCACGGAGTGAACCACGCCAGTTCCGATGACATCGATTGAGCGGTGGCGCATAAACCACGGCACCAGTACTCGAAGCAGACTCAACTTGTTGCTGAAGACGATCGATTCGAAGCCTGCGGCAACCGCAGCTTTCGCCACCGAAGCGGGGGACCACGGAAGCGGCGCCACCACGACCCGCGTGTGATACCGGCTCATTCCCTCGAGGGTAGAAAGCGCCATTCGCTCAGTACCATACAAGTTGCCGCTGTGCAGGATATACAGCAACACCGGCGAGCTGCTTCGTCGCAACCGCATGTCAACTACCAGGGACAAGTCTTCATAGGACAGCGGCGACCCCCGGGCTAGACGCCAATGCTCCACGCGGGTCTTTGGTGACGCATAAGCTCAGCCACAAAGTTCTCTGAGCGCCGACGCTGTCGAATCCTTTGCCGAGAGCACTGGCTGCTCACTGTTCAGGGGCCACGCTATCCGAAGTTCTTCGTCGCTCCACAACAACGACCGCTCGGCCGCGGGCATGTAATAGGCAGTCGCCTTGTAGAGGAAGTCCGCGAATTCGCTCATCACCAGAAAGCCGTGCGCCAGGCCCGGTGGAATCCACAGCTGCTTGTGGTTGCTCCCGCTCAGCTCGACGCCGACCCATCGCCCGTAGGTGACGCTCTCCGGGCGAATGTCCACGGCGACATCGAACACGCTGCCTTGCGAAACGCGCACGAGCTTTCCTTGCGCATGCTCTCCGATCTGAAAGTGCAGGCCGCGCAACACCCCTTTGGCTGAGCGCGAATGGTTGTCCTGGACGAAGTCGACGCGGGTTCCGACAGCTTCGCTGAAACTGTTCAGATTGAAGCTCTCCAGGAAGAAGCCGCGCTCGTCGCCGAACACCTTCGGCTCGAGGATCAACACACCGTCGATCGCAGTCGAGGTCACCTTCATTGAAACACCATGTCTTTCAGAATCTGCTGCAGGTAGCGCCCGTAGCCGTTCTTGAGCATCGGCTGAGCGAGCGCCTCCAGCTGCTCGGCGCTGATCCAGCCGGAGCGATACGCGATCTCCTCGGGGCAAGCGACTTTCAGACCCTGCCGCTTTTCGAGCGTGGCGATGAACTGGCCGGCTTCGAGCAGGCTGTCGTGCGTGCCGGTGTCGAGCCACGCGAACCCGCGGCCCATGATCTCCACGCTCAGCTGTCCGCGCTGCAGATAGGCGGCGTTCACGTCGGTGATCTCGAGTTCGCCGCGGGGCGAGGGTGAGATGTTCGCTGCGATGTCGCACACCTCGTTGTCGTAGAAATAAAGGCCCGTGACGGCGTAGTTGCTCTTCGGCATCGAAGGCTTTTCCTCGATGCTGAGCGCGCGCCGCGCGTCGTCGAACGCTACGACGCCGTATCGCTCCGGGTCGTGCACGTGGTAGGCGAAGACGGACGCCCCAGCGTCCCGTTGCGCCGCCGCTTCGAGCAGGCTTTGCAGGGCATGGCCGTAGAAGATGTTGTCGCCCAGCACCAGCGCGCTGGGGTCGTTGCCGATGAAACGCTTCCCGAGAATGAAGGCCTGCGCCAGGCCGTCCGGGCTCGGCTGCACGCAGTAGCTGATGTCGACGCCCCACTTGGTGCCGTCGCCGAGCAGCGCCTGAAAGCGCGGCGTGTCCTGCGGCGTGCTGATCAGCAGGATGTCGCGGATGCCGGCGAGCATCAAGGTCGACAGCGGGTAGTAGACCATCGGCTTGTCATAAACCGGCAGCAGCTGCTTGCTCATGGCGAGCGTCGCCGGGTGCAGGCGCGTGCCGGAACCGCCGGCGAGGATGATGCCTTTGCGTTGGGGTGAACTCATCTGCGGGTCGGTCAGGTCAGGATTTCGGTCAGCATGCGGTCAACGCCGGTCTGCCAGCTGGGCAGCTCGAGCCCGAAGGTCTGTCGCAGGCGGGTCGTGTCGAGCCGTGAATTGGTGGGGCGCCTGGCGGGCGTCGGGAAGGCGCTTGTCGGCACCGGCTCGATCGCCTCCGGCGCAACCTTGATCGGCACGCCGCGGGCCCGGGCGAACTCGATCACGTGACGGGCATAACCGAACCAGCTGGTCTCGCCCGAAGCCACGGCGTGGTAGGTGCCCGACACGTCCACGCGCTGCGCGGCGGTGCGCAGCGCGTGGGCGCTCAGGTCCGCCAGCAGATCGGCGCCCGTCGGCGAGCCGACCTGGTCGTCGATGACGGTGAGCCGGTCGCGGTCGCGAGCGAGTTTGAGCATCGTCTTGGCGAAATTCCCGCCGCGTGCCGCGTAGACCCAGCTGGTCCGGAAGATGAGGTGGCGGCAGCCGCTGGCCCGGATCGCGTTCTCGCCCTCGAGTTTCGTCGCGCCGTAGACGCTCAGCGGGCCGGTCGGCGCATCTTCGCCCCAGGGCAGCGAGCCGTTGCCGTCGAAGACGTAGTCGGTGCTGAAGTGCAGCAGCCAGGCGCCCGAGGTCGCCGCGGCGCGGGCCAGCTCCGCGGGCGCGTCCGCATTCAAGCGGCGGGCCAGGTCGGGTTCGCTCTCCGCCTTGTCGACAGCCGTGTGGGCCGCGGCGTTGACGATGACGTCGGGCGCCACGGCCTGCACCGTCGCGGCGAGCCTTTCGGGATGGGCGAAGTCGGCCTGGAGCGGCCCGCTCTCCCGCGAGCCGAGGGCGACGACCTCGCCGAGCGGGGCGAGCGCCCGCTGCAGTTCCCAGCCGACCTGACCGTTCTTGCCGAGCAGCAAGATCCTCATCGCCGCTCAGTCGCTGTCACGGGCGGCATAGTTGGTGGCGAGCCAGTCGCGGTAGGCGCCGCTTTGCACGCGCGCGACCCAGTCGGCGTGATCGAGGTACCAGCGCACCGTCTTGCGGATGCCGGTTTCGAAGGTTTCGGCGGGCTTCCAGCCGAGTTCGCGCTCGAGCTTGCGGGCGTCGATCGCGTAGCGGCGGTCGTGTCCGGGTCGGTCGGTCACATAGCTGACGAGGCGCTCGTAGGGGCCGGCGGAATCGGGGCGCATCTCGTCGAGCAGGGCACAGATGGTCTTGACGATCTCGATGTTGGGTTTCTCGTTCCAGCCACCGATGTTGTAGGTTTCGCCGACCCGGCCGTTCGCGAGCACTTGGCGGATCGCGGCACAGTGGTCCTTCACGTAGAGCCAGTCGCGCACCTGCTGGCCGTCGCCGTACACCGGCAGCGGCTTGCCGGCGAGCGCGTTGACGATCATCAGCGGGATCAGCTTCTCGGGGAAATGATAGGGCCCGTAGTTGTTCGAGCAGTTGGTCGTGACGACCGGCAGGCCATAGGTATGGTGCCATGCCCGCACGAGGTGATCGCTCGCGGCCTTGCTCGCGGAATAGGGGCTGTTGGGCTCGTAGGCGTGGGTCTCCGCGAACGGTGCGTCGTCCTTGCCGAGCGAGCCGTAGACCTCGTCGGTCGACACATGATGGAAGCGAAACGCCGTGCGGTCCGCCTCGTTCAGCGTCGACCAGTGGGCACGCACTGCTTCGAGCAAAGTGAAGGTGCCGTCGATGTTCGTCCTCATGAACGCCCCGGGACCGTGGATGCTGCGGTCGACGTGGCTTTCGGCAGCAAAGTGAACGACGGCGCGGGGCCGGTGCTCGGCGAGCAGGCGATCGACCAGTGCCCGATCGCAGATGTCCCCGTGCACGAAGACGTGGCGGCTGTCGCCCTCCAGCGCCTGCAGGCTCTCCAGATTGCCGGCGTAGGTGAGCGCGTCGAGGTTGACCAGCGGCTCGCCGGTCGCGGCGATCCAGTCGAGAACGAAGTTGGCGCCGATGAAACCGGCGCCGCCGGTGACGAGAATCATGCGGTGGTGGTGTTCATGGAAGAAGCGGAGAGACCGCGGCCGATGCCGAAATACTCGATGCCGAGGGCCTGCATGAGCCGCGGTCCGTACAGGTTGCGGCCGTCGAAGATCACCGGGTGCTTGAGCGAGGTCTTGATGCCGTCGAAGTCGGGGCTCTTGAACTGCTTCCACTCGGTGATGATCACCAAAGCGTCGCTGCCCTCGAGCGCGGCTTCCTGACTGGCCGCGAAATCGATCTGGCCCGGAAAGCGCAGCGTTCTCCGAGCAGCATCGGCCGCGACCGGGTCGTACGCCTGGATCCGGGCGCCTCGCTGGATCAGCGCGTCGATGACGACGCCGCTCGGCGCCTCGCGCATGTCGTCGGTATCCGGCTTGAAAGCCAGGCCCCAGACGGCGAACTGCAGCCCTCGCAAATCGTTGCCGAAGCGGGCGACGACCTTGTCGACGAGCACGTGCTTCTGTCGCTCGTTCGCCGCCTCGACGGCAGTCAGCACCTTGAGTTCGACACCGGCGCCCGCCGCCGTGCTGATCAAGGCCTTCACGTCCTTCGGGAAGCAGGAACCACCGTAGCCGGCGCCGGCGTAGAGGAACTGATAACCGATGCGCGGGTCGCTGCCGATGCCCTTGCGAACGAGTTCGATGTCGGCGCCCACCTCCTCGGCGAGGAGCGCGAGTTCGTTCATGAAGCTGATACGCGTCGCAAGCATCGAATTCGCGGCGTACTTGGTGAATTCGGCGCTCTTCACGTCCATCACCAGCAGTCGGTCGCGGGTGCGGGTGAAGGGCGAGTAGAGCGCCCGCATCAGCAGCACGGCACGTTCGTCGTCCGCGCCGACGACGATGCGGTCCGGCCGCATGAAGTCTTCGAGCGCAGCCCCTTCCTTCAGGAATTCCGGATTCGAGACGACGGCGAATTCGAGCGCCAGGCCGCGCTGACGCAGTTCATCCTCGACCGCGGCCTTGACGCGCGCGCCGGTACCGACCGGGACGGTGCTCTTGTCGATCACGACCTTGTAGTCGGTCATGTGACGGCCGATGTTGCGGGCCGCGGCCAGCACATACTGGAGGTCCGCCGAGCCGTCTTCGTCAGGTGGCGTGCCGACGCCGATGAACTGCAGCGTACCGTGCGCGACCGCCGCCGGCACATCGGTCGTGAATTGCAGGCGACCTGCGCTGCGATTGCGCGTCACCATCTCGAGCAGCCCCGGCTCGTGGATCGGAATGCCGCCGGACTCTAAGGTGCGGATCTTCGACGCATCGACGTCCAGGCACATGACGTGGTTGCCCATCTCCGCCAGGCACGTGCCGGTGACGAGGCCGACGTAGCCGGTGCCGATGATGGTGATCTTCACGCGAAACCCTCGTGAGTGACGACGATCGAGGCGTCGATCGAGAAGTCGATTCGGGCCGCCATGCTCAGCTCGCCCGACCGTAAGTGTCTTCGAAGCGAACGATGTCGTCCTCGCCGAGGTAGCTGCCGGACTGCACTTCGATGATCTCGAGCGGCACTTTCCCGGGGTTGCGCAGGCGGTGCACGGTGCCGAGCGGGATGTAGGTGCTCTGGTTTTCGGTGAGCAGGATCACCTGTTCGCCGTTCGTCACTTCGGCCGTGCCGGTGACGACGATCCAGTGCTCCGCCCGGTGGTGGTGCTTCTGCAGGCTCAACGTGGCGCCGGGCTTGACCATGATGCGCTTGACCTGAAAGCGCGAGCCCGCATCGATGCTGTCGTACCAGCCCCACGGACGATGCACCTGACGATGCAGCGTGTGCTCGCTTCGTTCGGCCGTCTGCAGCTGGCCGACGATCCGTTTGACCTCCTGGCTTCGCGAACGATCGATCACGAGCACCGCATCGGGAGTCTCGACGACGACGACGTTGTCGAGGCCGACCACCCCGACCAGCCGGCTCGTCGCGTGCACCAGCGTGTTGCGGCTCTCGTGCGTCATGGCGTCGCCGGTGCTCGCGTTGCCGTCGGCGTCCTTCGGGCTGACCTGCCACACCGCGTCCCAGGCACCGAGGTCCGACCAGCCGGCGTCGAGCGGCACCATGCGAATGTCGAACGCCGACGGCGCACCGGAGGCGGCCGGGGCGGGGCACTTCTCCATCACCGCGTAGTCCACCGACTCGCTCGGGATCGCCGCGAATTCCGCCTTCCCCGGGCGGATGAAGCCGTTGTCGGCGGTTCGCGCGTCCCAGGCGGCGCGCGATGCGGCCGCGATGTCGGGACGAAACGTCTCGAGCGCCGCCAACCATACCGACGCGCGGACGACGAAGATGCCGCTGTTCCAGTAGTAGCTGCCCTCGGCGACGTAGGCTTCTGCCGTCGCCAGATCGGGCTTTTCGACGAACTGGGCGACCGTTGCCGCCCCGCCTCGTTCGGCGGCTGTGCGGCACCGGATGTAGCCGAAGCCGGTCTCCGGGCGATCGGGCGCGACGCCCAGGATCACGATGGCACCGCCGGCCGCCGCCCTGACGGCATTGCGCAGCGCTTCGGCGAAGGCGGCCTCGTCGGTCACGGTCTGGTCGGCCGGGCTCACGACCAGCACCGGGTCGGCGCCGCCTTCGACGCCGTGCAGCGCCGACAGCGTCATCGCCGGCGCGGTGTTGCGCCCGACGGGTTCGAGCAGCACGGTCGCCGCGGGCAGCTTGAGTTCACGCAACTGGTCCAGCACCAGGAATCGGTGCTCTTCGTTGCCGACGATCGACGCGGCGCTGACCTCGATGTCGTCGCTGGCGAGTCGGGAGAGCCGCGCGGTCGCCTGCTGGAACAGGCTCTGGTTTCCCTGCAGAACGAGGAACTGCTTCGGATGCTGGGCACGCGAGAGCGGCCAGAGGCGGGTGCCGCTGCCGCCGGCCATCACGACCGGTTTTACAGTGATCTTGTTCATGCTTCAGGTACTTGAGGCGGCTCTCAGCCCGCCAGGCCATGCGGATTCTGGTGCTGCCAGCGCCAGCTGTCGGTGCACATCGCGTCGAGGTCGCGGCGCGCCTGCCAGCCGAGGACGTCGCGAGCGAGCGTTGCGTCGGCGAAGCAGGCGTCGACATCGCCTGGGCGGCGGGGGGCGAATTCGAGCGGGATGTTGCGCCCGCTCGCCCGCTCGAAGGCGCGCACGAGCTCGAGCACGGAGTGGCCGCGGCCGGTGCCGAGGTTGGCCGTGATCGATGCGCGTCGGTCGAGCAGGTAACGCAATGCCTCGACATGGCCGTCGGCGACGTCGAGCACGTGAATGTAGTCGCGCACGCCGGTGCCGTCGGGCGTGTCGTAGTCCCGCCCGAACACTTGCAGCCGCTCGCGCTTGCCGACCGCCACCTGGGTCACGAACGGCATCAGGTTGTTCGGCGTGCCACGCGGGTCTTCGCCGATCAGGCCGCTTTCGTGAGCGCCGACCGGGTTGAAGTAGCGTAGCAGCGCGATCGACCACGACGAATCGGCGCGCATCACGTCGCGCAGGATGTTCTCGCCCATCAGCTTGGTCGCGCCGTAGGGGCTCGTGGCCGCGAGCGCGGCGTCCTCCCGGATCGGCAGGCGCTCCGGCTTGCCGTAGACGGTCGCGCTCGAACTGAAGACGAGCGCCTTGCGACCGTAACGCGCCATGACCTGTGCGAGCGTCAGCAGGCCGCCGAGGTTGTTGGCGTAGTAGGCGAGCGGTTGGCTGGTACTCTCGCCCACGGCCTTGAAGGCGGCGAAATGGACCACCGCGTCGACCGGCTGGCGGGCGAACACGGCGTCGAGGGCGACCGGATCGCACACGTCGGCGCGAATGAAGTCCGGCGTGTGGCCGCAGAGGGTCTTCAGCCGGTTCAGCACCTCGGGCGAACTGTTGGAGAAATTGTCGACCCCGACGACCCGAAATCCCGCGCCGAGCAGCGTCAGCCAGGTGTGCGACGCGATGAAGCCCGTCGCGCCGGTCAGCAGGATCATCGGCGCGGTCATCGGAGCGTCACCTGGGTCGAGCAACTGTAGGTGTTGCCGTTGTAGCTGTCGGAGAACGCACCCGACAGGCGGCGGTCGACGCGCGAAGCGGTGCAGCCGAGCGACCAGAAGCGGCGGATGGCCCAGTTGATACCGAGCGAGTAGCTCTTCAGTTCGTCCCGGTAACCGTCCACCAGCGCATTGCCCGAATCCGCCTGGGTACTGCGCCGGTACTGCGCCCCGGCGGTCGCGCTGATCTTCGCGGTGGCGCTGTAGGTCGCGCCGACCGAAAAGCTGTTGGACACCGAGCTGTTGGAGGCCAGGCCGACCGTCGGCTGGGTCGTCGTCGTGCCGGTGAAGGTGTTGTAGAAGCTGCCGTTGGTGGAGGCGTCGCGGCTGAACTGGCCGGTGAAGCTCAGTTTGCCGGTCGGCATGTAGGTGAAGCCGAGCGCACCGGTCAGGCCGGAATAGCCGTCCCCGCCCCCGACGCTGCTCTGGTGCGTCCAGCTCAGCCGCGCGTTCGCGCCGGTCTGCACCGTCGGCCGCCAGTTCAGCGACAGGTCGATGTTGCGACCGCTGGTGCGGTTCGCCAGGTACGTTCCGTCGCTGAGCAAAAAGGCACGGTCCGAGTCGCCTCGGGTGTAGCGCAGCGCGACGCCCAGCGTCAGCGTCGAGCCGGGGTGGTAGTAGGTGCCGAGGTCGGCGCTCTTGTTCGTCGAGTCGCCCGCCTGCAGCGAGGGTGACGAATAGCTCGTCTTGCTGTAGCCGAAGCCGGCCGCGACCGTGACGGCCGCGTCGCCGCCCCAGGACGCTCGCGTCCCGACCGTTTCGGTCCGCACGAGGTTGCGATCGGAAGTGGTCTGCAGCAGGTTGTTCTGGAGGTTCGCGAGGCCCTGGCTGATGCTGGTGTTGATCGACCCGGACAATCGGTCGATCGTCTGCCAATCCCAGCCGCCGTTGACGCCGTAGCTCGTGTTGTCGAGCTGTTTGAAGTCACGGTAGCGATTGAAAAAGAGGTTGCCGCTGCCGTAGACGCGCTGCCGGCCGATGAGCTGGTCGAACCCGCCGACGAGTCCGGTGCTGGAGTAGGTGTCGCCGGGGCCGCCCGAGACGTTGTTGATGTTCGTGTTGTGCGTGATGCCCTGATTGAGGCCGAGGTAGTAGGGATTCGGATCGTCCTGTGCCCGGGAGGAAGTGCCGACGCATGCCAGCGCGATCCCGATCCCCACCCCGACCCCCGCCCGCCCGAGCCGGCGCGCAGGGCCCGAACGCCGCGGCGCCCGCAGACCCCGACGGGAGGCGTCGCATGAATTCAGACCTTGCATTCGGTGACTCCAAAAGGCTGGCGGGTCGAGAAGTGAGGCGCAGGCCCGCCGACGGGGCGATGCCGGCTAATAGGCATGCCGGTCGAAGAACAGCAAGCGAATCGTGCGCACGATGATCTGCAGATCGAGCCCGATCGACCAGTTGCGCAGATATTCCAGATCGTATTCGACGCGTGCCTGCATCTTTTCGATCGTGTCGGTTTCGCCACGGTGGCCGTTGACCTGGGCCCAGCCGGTGATCCCCGGCTTGACCTTGTGGCGCACCATGTACGCCTTGATGAGCTGGCGGTAGAGCTCGTTGTGGGCGACCGCATGCGGGCGCGGGCCGACGATGCTCATCCGGCCCTGGATGACGTTGATGAACTGGGGCAGCTCGTCGAGCGATGTGCGCCGGATGAACGCCCCGAAGCGGGTGATGCGCGGGTCGTGCTTGGTGGCCTGTCGGACGACCGGGCCGTTGTCTTGGGCGGTCATCGAGCGAAACTTGTAGACGATGATCTCGCCGCCGTCGAGGCCGTTTCGGCGCTGCAGGAAAAGCACCGGCCCCGGCGAGCTGAGCTTCACGCCGATCGCCAGCACCAGCAGGATCGGCGAGATCACGATGAAGATGAGGGTCGCCAGCACGATGTCGCTGATGCGTTTGGCCAGCTCGTTCGTGCCGGTGAACGGCGTCTCGAGGATGCCGACCACCGGCACGCCGTTCATGTCCTGCAGCCGGCCCTGGATGATGCTGATGCCGAACACGTCCGGCACGAAGAAGAGCGAGGCCGTCGTGCCCTGCACCTCCTCGAGCAGCTCGACGATGCGCGGCTGCGACCCGAGGGGCAGGGTGATGTAGACCTCGCGGATCGCGTGGTCGCGAATGTAGTCGGCGAGGGTCTTCAGGCCGCCGAGGCGCCTCTCCACCGCTTCGGTCTGCAGGCGGTCGTCGGTACGGTCGTCGAAATAGCCGACGAAATCCACGCCGTAGTCGCGGCTCTCCTCGAGCCCGCGGGCGACCTTCACGCCGAGCGGCCCGGCCCCGACCACCACCGCCGAGCGCCGCGCTTCGGGACGCGACGACATCCGTTGCACCACCAGCTTGCCGATCCAGACCGCCACCCACTGCAGCACCGGCGTCACCGTGCCCCAGACCATCAGCACGTCGGGTTCGAAGAAGTGCAGGCTGCGGGTCGCATACCCGAAGAGCGCGAGGATGGCGACCAGCGTGATCCACGACGACACGATGTCGACGCCGGCGGCGATCAGGTTGTCCCGGAATCGGTTGCGGCCCGGGAACGTCAGCGCGCCGACGAGCAGGCAGAGCGTCAAGGCGGGCCGGTCGACCACCTCGTCCGAGTACCAGTTCGCGAGCAGGAAGGTGACGATGGTGATGCCGGGTTCGAGCAATGCGGCGACCAGCGAAGTCACCGATTGCGGCGCGCTGTAGAACGTTCGCTTGTAGGTCCGGTCTTCAAACATCGGTGTGGAAAGGGCGCCGCGCGGCCTGGGCCCCGGTAGAGGACGTTGTCCCTATCAGGGGAAGCCCGGATTCTCACCCAAAAAGAAGCGCTCGCCGGCGCCCGTCGGAGGGGGTTGCCGCAGCGCGGTTGCCTACAATCCGTGAATGCTTCACACTCTCAAATTGCAGTTCGGCGAAGCCCTGATGGAGCGGCTGACGCTGGTCGTCAACCACGTTCTGAACGCCGAGCCGGCGGCCGCGCAGCGCCTGAAGCCGCATGCCGGACGTTGCATCCAGTTGCATTTCGCCGGCTGGCCTCGGCTGCTGCCACCCCCGCCCTCCGGCGCTTTCGTCGTCACGCCAGCCGGCCTGCTCGAGTGGAGCCTCGAGGGCGTCGCTGCGCCGGCGTTGCGAGTGACGGTCGACGCGTCGAACCCGGCCTTCGGCCTGATCGGCATGATGACGGGAAGCCGTCGGCCGAGCATCGATGTCGCCGGTGACGCTGCGTTCGCGACCGACCTCAACTGGCTGATCGACAACCTGCGGTGGGATGTCGAGGACGATCTGGCCCGTGTGGTCGGCGCGGCGCCGGCGCACCAGATCGCCCGGCTGGGGCGCGGCTTCGCCCGTGCCCTGCGCGCTGCGGCCCACGGGGTCGACGGCCTCGTTCGCCAGCGCCGCGCGGGTGCCGGCGACCCGCAGTCCCGATGAGGCACATCGCCCGGCTGTTCTTCATCTGCATCACCGTATTGCGCTACGGACTGGACGAACTGGCACTCTCGAGCTTTCAGCAACGCTGGGTGAGGGCGGTGGTGCGGGTGATGACGATCGGGCGGCGCTTCGAGGCGCCGCGCGGCGAGCGCCTGAGGCTCGCGCTCGAGGAGCTCGGGCCGATCTTCGTCAAGTTCGGCCAGGTGCTTTCGACGCGGCGCGACCTGCTGCCCCCCGACCTCGCCGACGAACTGGCGCACCTGCAGGACCGCGTCGCCCCGTTCCCCGCCGCGATCGCCCGGCACATGGTCGAGCGGGCGCTCGGCAAGCCGATCGACGCCGTGTTCTCGAGCTTCGACGCCGAGCCCATCGCCAGCGCGTCGATCGCCCAGGTCCACTTCGCGATCCTGCGCGACGGTCGCGAAGTCGCGGTGAAGGTGCTTCGGCCGAGCATGCTCGCGGTGATCGACGACGATCTGTCGCTCATGCGGACGCTCGCGCGGTGGGTCGAGCGGCTTTCCACCGACGGAAAACGACTCAAGCCGCGTCAGGTGGTCGCCGAATTCGACAATTATCTGCACGACGAACTCGACCTGGTGCGCGAGGCGGCCAACGCGGCCCAGCTGCGTCGCAACATGCAGGGTCTGCCGCTGATCATGATCCCCGAGATGGTCTGGGACCATTGCACCCAGACCGTCATCGTCATGGAGCGGATGAAAGGCGTGCCGATCAGCCAGACCCAGCGCCTGCGCGACGCGGGTGTCGACATTCCGAAGCTCGCCCGCGACGGCGTGACGATCTTCTTCACGCAGGTCTTCCGCGACGGCTTCTTTCATGCCGACATGCACCCCGGCAACATCCAGGTGTCGCTCGCACCGGAAAGCTTCGGCCGCTACATCGCCCTCGATTTCGGCATCGTCGGCACGCTCACCGAGGTCGACAAGGAATACCTGGCGCAGAATTTCATCGCCTTCTTCCGGCGTGATTACAAGCGGGTGGCCGAGCTCCACGTCGAGAGCGGCTGGGTGCCGCCGGCGACGCGGGTCGACGCGCTCGAAGGCGCGATCCGCGCGGTGTGCGAGCCGCACTTCGACCGCCCGCTCAAGGACATCTCGCTCGGCCAGGTGCTGCTGCGGCTCTTCCAGACCTCGCGCCGCTTCAACGTCGAGATCCAGCCGCAGCTCGTGCTGCTGCAAAAGACGCTGCTCAACATCGAGGGCCTGGGGCGCCAGCTCGATCCGGAACTCGACCTCTGGAACACCGCCAAGCCTTTTCTCGAGCGCTGGATGCAGCAGCAGGTCGGCTTCAAGGGCTTCGTCGAGCGACTCAAGATCGAAGCGCCCCGATACGCTCAGCTCCTTCCGGAGCTTCCGCGCCTCGTGCACCAGGCGCTCCAGCCACGCCCGGCTTCCGAGCAACGCGCGCTCGAAGCCCTGCTCGCCGAGCAGCGTCGCACCAATCGGCTGCTGGCGGCCGTGCTGCTCGGCTTGCTCGCACTCGTGATGACCGTGGTCGTGCTGCAACTCTTCCAGCACTTCCGCTAGGCGATTCGTCGCGCGCCGTATAATCATTGGTTTTTCCTTTTTGAATCAAGGGCTTAGCCATGCCGATCTACGCCTATCGCTGCAGCACCTGCGGCCGCGCGAAGGATGTGCTCCAGAAAATGTCGGACCCGGTGCTGACCGAGTGCCCTTTCTGCTCGGCGTCGACGTTCGTCAAGCAGGTGACCGCCGCCGGATTCCAGTTGAAGGGCTCCGGCTGGTACGTCACCGATTTCCGCGGCGACTCGAAGGCCCCGAAGCCGGCCGACGCCGGCAAGGACGAGGGTTCGGCCAAGCCCGACGCCGGCGGCGATGCGGCGGCCGCGCCGCCCGCGACGGCGTCGAAGAC
>CAZZWY010000024.1:11735-17169 GCA_964657785.1 uncultured Acetobacteraceae bacterium | reverse complement strand
CGAACGGACTGCGACGGAGCGAATGCTGCCGCGCCACTTCGCCGTGCTTGGCATGCGAAATGCATCCGTGGCGCCAGGCCCGGCCAGCCTGCATTCTTGCCCATCCGAGGCGCCTCTTCGGACTGCTATTTTCCAAGTCAAATAAATTCTTGACACGTAAAGCTCGACACGCACAATGAGCCGAAACCCGGGTGCGTTCCACCCGGTCGAGGCCCCGCGGCGCGTTGCCCGAGGGGGCCTCCCTTACCTCTCGGTCCTTCCCCAGGAGCTCCACATGGCCATCACCCGTCCCTCCTCATCGCAGATCCAGGCCGTGGCGCTCAGCCTCGGCATCCACCTCGACGACGCCAAGGCCGAGGCCTATCTGCAGCTGCTGCAGCCGAACTTCGACGCCTACGACCTGGTCGACGAGATGGCCGACTTCGTGCCGGAAGTGAAGTACCCGCGCGGCACCTCCTACCGCCCGACCGGCGACGAGAACCGCTACGGTGCCTGGTACGTCAAGACGACGATCACCGGCGCCTCCGGCGGCAAACTCGCCGGCAAGACCGTCGCCATCAAGGACAACGTCTGCGTCGCCGGGGTGCCGATGATGAATGGCTCGCCGACGCTGGAGGGCTTCGTGCCGACGCTCGACGCGACCATCGTCACCCGGCTTCTTGATGCCGGCGCGACCGTCGCCGGCAAGGCGGTCTGCGAGATGTTCTGCTTCTCGGGCGGTTCGCACACCGCGGCGACCGGGCCGGTCCACAACCCGCATCGGCACGGCTATTCGGCGGGCGGGTCGTCCTCCGGCAGCGCCGCGCTCGTGGCGGCGGGCGAGGTCGACCTCGCGATCGGCGGCGACCAGGGCGGCTCGATCCGGATGCCGGCGTCCTACTGCGGCATCTACGGCATGAAGCCGACCCACGGGCTCGTGCCCTACACCGGCGTGATGCCGATCGAGGTCACGATCGACCACACCGGCCCGATGACCGCGAACGTCGCCGACAACGCGCTGATGCTCGAAGTGCTCGCCGGCCCCGACGGCCTCGACCCGCGCCAGCATGCGGGCGAGGGCGCCAAACCGTACACCGAGCTGATGAAGGGCGGCGTCAAGGGCCTGAAGATCGGCATCGTGAAGGAAGGCTTCGGCTGGCCCCAGTCGATGCCCGAAGTCGATGCCAAGGTGCGCGCCGCGGCAGATCGGTTCACGGCGCTCGGCGCGGTCGTGGCCGAGATCTCGGTGCCGATGCACCATGCCGGCCCGGCCATCTGGCTGCCGATCGCCGCCGAGGGCGCGACCCAGCAGATGATGAAGGACAACGGCTACGGCTTCAATTACAAGGGCCTCTTCGATACCGCGTTGATCGACTATCACAACGGCTGGAAAAAGCGCGCCGACGAGCTCTCCGAGACCTTGAAGCTCACGATGGTGCTGGGCGAGTACTTCATCCAGAACCACACCGGCCACTACTACGGCAAGGCCCAGAACCTGGCGCGGCTCCTGAAAGAGGCTTACGACATCGCGCTCGGCGATTTCGATCTGCTGTTGATGCCGACCCTGCCGTTGGTCGCCACCAGGATTCCCGCCGCCGACGCGCCGCTCGAGGAAGTCATCCATCGCGCCTTCGAGATGTTGCCCAACACCTGCCCGACCGACATCACCGGCCATCCGGCGATGAGCATTCCCTGCGGCCTGGTCGACGGCCTGCCCGTCGGCATGATGCTGATCGGCAAGTTCTACGAGGAAGGCACGATCTACAAGGCGGCGCTCGCGTTCGAACAGGCCGGCGACTGGAAGACGTTCTGATCTTCCGACGCCGGTTCCCGGTTTCCTTTCATCCGACCCAAGACGGCACTGCCGTCGACTTTCACAGGGACTTGTTCAATGGATCGTCGCTCCTTCATCCAGTCGTCCGCTGCCGCGCTCGCCGGCACCGCCGTGCCGCTCTTTCCGACCGCGGCTTTCGCGGCCGACGAGATCGTGGTGGGCAGCATCATCGACATGTCCGGGGGGCTCGACATCTACGGCAAGCCGATGGCCGACTGCATGACGCTGGCGGTGGAGGAACAGAACGCCGCTGGCGGCCTGCTCGGCAAGAAGATCCGTCTCGCGACCTACGATCCGCAGTCCAACATGCAGCTCTACGCGCAGTTCGCGCAGCAGTCGGCGCTGAAGGAGAAGTCGACCGTCGTGATGGGCGGCATCACCTCGGCCTCGCGCGAGGTGATCCGCCCGGTGCTCGACCGCAACAAGACGCTCTACTTCTACAACACGCAATACGAAGGCGGCGTCTGCGACCGCAACACCTATTGCACCGGTGTGACGCCGGGGCAGACGGTCGCCAAGCTGATCCCCTACGCGATGAAGAAGTGGGGCAAGAAGGTGTATGTGGTCGCGGCCGACTACAACTACGGCCAGATCACCTCGCAGTGGGTGAAGAAGTTCGTGCAGGACAACGGCGGCTCGATCGCCTCGATCGACTTCTTCCCGCTCGACGTCACCAACTTCGGCCCGACGATCTCGAAGATCGAGGCCGCCAAGCCCGACATGATCATCTCCGCGCTGGTCGGCGGCGCGCACATCTCGTTCTACCGGCAATGGGCGGCCGCGGGCCTGACGAAGAAGATTCCGCTCGCCTCGACGACGTTCGCCGGCGGCAACGAGCACATCGTGCTGTCGGCGGCGGAGGCCGACGGATTCCTGATCTCGTACAACTATTTCCAGAACCTCGACACGCCGCAGAACAAGGCCTTCAAGGAACGCTTCTACAAGCGCTTCGGCGCCGACTATCCGAACATCACCGAGCTCGCGATGGGCACCTACCAGGGCTTCAAGCTCTGGGCCGAGGGCGTGAAGAAGGCGAACTCGCTCGACCGCGAGAAGATGATCGTCGCGCTCGATTCCGGCATCAGCATCGACGGCCCGAGCGGCAAGGTCTCGCTCGACCCGCAGACGCATCACTGCGTGCTCAACGTCAGCATCGCCGAAGTCCGCAACAAGCAGCTGAACATCGTCGAGACCTTCCAGCAGCAGCCCCCCGTCGACACCAGCGCGGTGTGCAACCTGCAGAAGAACCCGAAGGACAACCAGCAGTACGTCATCAAGGTCTGAGCGGCGCGGCGCAAGGCAGGCCGATCGACATGGATCTCGCTCTCGTCGTACTCATCCAGGTGCTCTACGCCGTCGCGAGCCTGGTCATCATCTCCGCCGGCCTCGCCGTCATCTTCGGCATGATGAAGGTGATCAACCTCGCGCACGGCGAGTTCATGATGCTCGGCGCCTACGCCGTGATCGCGGCGCTGCACTACGGCATCAACCTCTGGGTCGCGATCTTCGTCATCGCACCGATCGCCGTGGGGGGGGTCGGCGTGGTGCTGGAGCGGCTCATCATCCGCCGGCTCTATGGCCGAATGGTCGACACGATGCTCGCGACCTGGGGCCTCTCGCTGCTGCTGGTCGGCATCGTCACCTCGTTCGCCGGCAACACCACGGCGGGCGTCTCGGCGCCGCTCGGCAGCTTCACGGTCGGCGCCTATTCGGTCAGCGGCTACACGCTCGTGATCATCGGCGTCGCGGTCGTGCTGGCCTTGGCGATCCGTTTCGTGCTGACGCGCACCCAGCTCGGCCTGATCGCCCGCGGCACGATGCAAAAGCCCGACATGGCGAACGCCCTCGGCATCAGCCCGAGCCGGGTCTACTCGGTCACCTTCGCCGTCGGTGCGGCGCTCTCGGGGCTCGCCGGGGCGCTGCTCGCACCGCTCACCGGCGTCGTGCCGACGATGGGCGCGGCGTTCGTCGCCAAGGCCTTCATCACCGTGATCGGCGGCGGCCCGGCGATCCTCGCCGGCCTGCTCGGCGCGTCGACGCTCTTCGGTGCGATCAACCAGCTCGCCACCTTCGTGACGACGCCGGTGCTCGGCGAAGTGGCGCTGCTGCTCGCCGCCATCGTCATGCTGCGCCTGCTGCCGCAAGGCATCACCGGACGCTTCTTCAAGGGGTCGCTGTGAACGGGGCCCGCGGGTCGATATCGAGCAGTCCGGAGGTCGAACGATGAACCGCTTCGCCAAGTCGTGGGTCAGTGCCGCCGTCAGTCTCGCGATCGGCCTGGCACTCCTGTTCGGCCTGCCGGGCGTGATGGACGACTACACGCTGATCGAGGTCACGATCTATGCCGTGATGTCGATCCTCGGCGTGAGCCTCGCGTTCATCTGGGGCTTCGGCGGCATCCTCTGCTTCGGCCAGGCCGCCTTCTTCGGGCTCGGTGCCTATACCTATGCCCTCGCGGTGATGAACCTCGGCGACAGCTCCGTGCCGTTCCTGCTCGCGATCCTCGTGCCGGCGCTCTTCGCGGCGCTGCTCGGCTACGTGATTTTCTACGGCCGGCTCTCGGACGTCTACATGGGCGTGATCACGCTGACGGTCACCTTGATCCTCTTCAATCTGATCAACTCGACCGCCGGCCCGGAATGGCATATCGGCAGCGCGCCGCTCGGCGGCTTCAACGGCATCCCGGCGATCCCGACGCTCAACTGGCCGGGGCAAAAGGACGAGTTCCTGACGCCGAAGGACCTCTTTTACGTCACCTTCACCTGCCTGCTGCTGGTGTATCTCGGCCTGCGCGTGCTGATCGCGTCGAAGATCGGCCGGGTGATCGTCGCCGCGAAGGAGAACGAGCAGCGTGTGCTGCTGCTCGGCTACGACGCCCGCGTCTACAAGCTCTTTTCCTTCACCCTCGGCGGCGCGATCGCGGGCCTGGCCGGCTGCCTGTTCGCCAACTGGGGGGCGTTCACCAGCCCGACCATCTTCGGCCTGGCGCAATCGGCGCAGATCATCATCTGGGTGATCGTGGGCGGGCTCGGCACGCTCGTCGGGCCGGTCGTCGGCTGCGTCGCGATCCAGTGGCTGACCTCGCAGATCGGCACCCAGCAGACGTTCAACGCCAACCTCGTCCTGGGCGGCATCCTGGTCGTCTTCGTGCTGCTGGTGCCGCGCGGCATCGTGCCGACGATCGGCGACCTGCTCGAGAAGGCCTGGCGCCGCCTTCGACCCGTGCGGCCGGTGCGCCCCGACGAAGCTCCGCGCCCGCTGAGCGCGAAGCAGCAGACGACATGAGTGCCACACCCCTCATCGAAACCCGCAACCTGAACGTGCGCTTCGGCGGCGTGCACGCGACGCGGGACGTCAATTTCTCGCTCGCCGAAGCCGAGTTGCGCTGCGTCATCGGCCCGAACGGCGCCGGCAAGAGCACCTTCTTCAAGCTGCTGACGGGTCAGGTCAAGCCGACCTCCGGCCAGATCCTCTTCCGCGGCCAGGACATCTCGAAGATGCAGCCGCACGACCCCGGGCGGCTCGGCATCGGCATCAAGACGCAGGTGCCGAGCCTCTTCAACGGCCTCTCGGTCTGGGAGAACGTGTGGCTCTCGGCGCGGCGCCTCAACAGCGGCGCGC
>CAZZWY010000024.1:0-11725 GCA_964657785.1 uncultured Acetobacteraceae bacterium | reverse complement strand
CCGACCGCATCACCCGCGAGACGCTGCACCGCGTCGGCATGCTCGCGCACAAGGACGTGACGGCGGGGCTGCTCGCCCACGGCATGCGCCAGTGGGTCGAGATCGGCGTCGTGATCGCCGCCGACCCGCCGCTGATCCTGCTCGACGAGCCGGCCGCCGGCATGAGCGACGCCGAGGTCGCGCGCACCGCCGAGCTGATCCTCGAGATCAACCGCCAACACGCGCTCGTCGTCGTCGAACACGACATGAACTTCATCCGCATGATCGCGAAGAAGGTCACCGTGCTGCACCAGGGCGCGATCATCAAGGAAGACGCCCCGGACCGGATCATGAGCGACCCGCTGATCCAGCAGATCTATCTCGGCAAGAAGCCGCATTGAGAGCCCGAGGGTGGAACGAGACATGTTGCAAGTCAGCGGTCTGCACGCGGGCTACGGGGCCATCCCGGTGCTGCACGACGTCTCGCTCACGATCGCGACGGGCGAGTCGGTCGGCATCCTCGGGCACAACGGCATGGGCAAGACGACCTTGCTGCGCACCCTGATCGGGGCGCTGCGGACGACGGCCGGCAGCGTGCGCTTCGGCGACGTCGACATCACCCGCCACGCGCCGCACGCGCGTTCGGCGCTCGGCATGGCCTATGTGCCGCAGGGCCGCGAAATCTTCCCGACGCTCTCGGCGATGGACAACCTGCGCATGGGCCTCGTCAAGACCGGCGAGAAGGACCTGCGCACGATCGAGGCGCTGCTGGAGGATTTCCCGCGCCTGAAGCCGCTGCTCGACCGCGCCGGCGGCTCGCTTTCGGGCGGCGAGCAGCAGTTGCTCGCACTCGCCCGCGCGCTCGCCGGCAAGCCCACGCTGCTGCTGCTCGACGAACCCACCGAAGGCATCCAGCCCTCGATCATCGAAGAGATCGCCGAGACCCTGGGCGGGCTGCGTGACCGCCTGAAGCTCACGATCGTCCTCGTCGAGCAGAACCTCGAATTCATCGCCGCCGTCTCGCAGCGCGTGCTCGTCATCAAGCGCGGCCAGATCGGCGAGGAGATCCCGCGCGAGCACCTTGGCGACATCGAAGTGATGAGTCAGTACACCGGAGTTCATGGATGAATGATCTGCACTATCTCGAGCTGACCGAAGTCGGTCAACGCATTCAACGCAAGGAGTTGTCGCCCGTCGAAGTGACGCAGGCGCAGCTCGACCGCATCGGCAGCGTCGACCGCGACCTGAAGAGCTACGTCATGGTCCTGGCCGAGAGCGCGCTCGCCGAAGCACGCAAAGCCGAGGCCGAAATCGGCAGAGGCGAGATCCGCGGCCCGCTGCACGGCGTGCCGGTCGCGGTCAAGGACCTCTGCTGGACGGCCGGCTCGCCCACCGCCGCCGGCATGGCGCTCTACAAGGACTTCGTGCCCCCCGAGGACGGCACCGCCGTCAGGAAGCTCCGCGAGGCGGGCGCCGTGATCCTCGGCAAGCTCGCCTTGACCGAAAGTGCCTACGCCGACCACCATCCGACGATCACGCCGCCGGTCAACCCGTGGAACGCGGCGCACTGGTCGGGCGCGTCGTCGAGCGGCTCCGGCGTGGCGACGGCCGCGGGCCTCTGCTACGGGTCGCTGGGCACCGACACCGGCGGCTCGATCCGCTTTCCGTCGTCGGCCAACGGCCTGACCGGGCTGAAGCCGACCTGGGGCCGGGTCAGCCGCTACGGCGCCTTCGAGCTCGCCGCGACGCTCGACCACATCGGCCCGATGACGCGCAGCGCCGCCGATGTCGGTGCCATGCTCGGCGCCATCGCCGGCGCCGATCCGAAGGACCCGACGGCGAGCCTGCGGCCGGTGCCGAACTACCTCGCCGGCATGCAGCGCGGCCTGCGCGGCCTGCGCGTGGGCGTGGATTCGCGCTGGAACGAGGACGTCGACGCGGCGACGGCGAAGGTCGTCGCCGCCGCACTCCAGGTCGCCCGCGAGGCCGGGGCCGAGATCCGCGACGTCACGTTCCCCGATCCGGCGCAGGTGATCGTCGACTGGTTTCCGCTCTGCGGCATCGAGGCCGCGGTCGTGCACGAGAAGACGTATCCCGCGAAAAAGGAGATGTACGGCCCGGCGCTCGCCGGCCTGCTCGACCTCGGCCGTGCGCAGTCCGGGATCGACTACCAGAAGATCGTGCTCAACCGCCTTGCCTTCGCCGGCAGGGTGCGGGCCCTGTTCGAGGGCATCGACCTGCTGCTGATGCCGTCGCAGGGCGTCGCCTCGCCGACGCTCGCCCGCATGGCGACCTTCGGGCAGGACGCCGCGCTGATGTCGGCGATGCTGCGCTATACCTGCCCGCTCGACATGAGCGGCAGCCCGACGATCACCTTGCCCGGCGGCTTCACCGACTCCGGCACGCCGATCGCCTTCCAGTTCGTCGGCCGGCACTTCGAGGAAGAGCTGCTGGTGCGCGCGGGCTGGGCGTTCCAGCAGGCGACCGACTGGCACCGGCGGCATCCGGCGATCTGACCCGCAGGCGATATGTACGACACGATCATCGTCGGCGCCGGCTCGGCCGGCTGCGTGCTCGCCAACCGCCTCTCCGCCGACCCCGCCCGCAAGGTGCTGCTGCTCGAAGCCGGCGGCGCGGCACCCAAAGCGTCGCAGGTGCCCGGCCTCTGGCCGACGATGTTCGGCACCGCCGTCGACTGGAACTTCCACACCGAGCCGCAGGCCGGCTGCTTCGGGCGGCGGATGTACTGGCCGCGGGGCCGGATGCTCGGCGGCTCGGGTGCCCTCAACGCGATGATCTACATGCGCGGCCTGCCGTCCGACTACGACGCCTGGGCCGCGGCCGGCTGCGCCGGCTGGGCCTGGCGCGACGTGCTGCCGGTCTTTCGCCGGTCCGAACGCAACCTGCGCTGGGGTGGCAACGACTGGCACGGTGGCGACGGCGAACTCGTCGTCTCCGATGTCGACCCCATCGATCCGGTCGAGCGCCTCTGGCTCGCCGCGGCCGGGGCCGAGGGCCTGCCGGCGAACGACGACTTCAACGGCCCGTCGCAGCACGGCATCGGCCTCTTCCAGGCGACGATCCGCGACGGCGAGCGCTTCGGCACCGGCGGGGCGTTCCTCGCGCCGGCGCTGTCCCGGCCGAACCTGACCGTGCGCACCGGCGTGCTCCTGCTGCGCGTGACCTTCACCGGCCTGCGCGCGACCGGCGTCGAATTCCTCGAGAACGGCGTGCCGCAGACGGCCGCGGCCGCGTCCGAGGTGGTGCTGTCGGCCGGTGCGATCGGCTCGCCGCAACTGTTGCTGCAGTCGGGCATCGGCCCGGCCGACGAACTCGCCGCACTCGGCATCCGGCCGCGGCTCGACCTGCCCGGCGTCGGCCGCAACCTGCAGGACCACGTCAACTGCCCCGTGACCTTCGGCACCACCGAGCGTTTCGGCTTCGCAGCGGCGGGCAGCGCCCAGGCCGAGGCCGACCTGCGGCGCTGGGACAGCGAACGCGGCGGGCCCCTGCGCTCGAACGCATCGTCCTGCGGCGGCTTCGTTTGCAGCGATTCGGCCGAGTCAAACCCCGACCTGCAGCTCTACTGCATCCCGACGCCGCACCGCGACCACGCGCGCTACGTCTCGACGGCGCCCGGCATCACGCTTTTTTCGGTCGCCCAGCGGCCGAAGAGCCGCGGCGTGCTTCGCCTGCGGTCGGCCGACCCGCTCGCCGCGCCGGCCATCGACCCGTGCTACTTCAGCGACGCCGAGGGCGCCGACCTGCGGCTCGTCGTCGACGGCATTCGCCTGCAGCGGCGCATCGCCGCGCGCTCGCCGTTGCGCGAGGTGGTCACCGGCGAATGGGCGGCCAGTGCGTCCGCGCAGTCCGAACGCGAACTCGCCGACTTCGTCCGGGCCCAGGCGACGACGCTCTACCACCCGACCAGCACTTGCGCGATGGGCACCGGCGGCATGGCGGTCGTCGACGCCACCTGCCGCGTCCACGGCCTCGAGGGCTTGCGCGTGGCCGATGCGTCGGTGTTCCCGACGATGGTGTCGGGCAACACCAACGCGCCGACGATCATGGTGGCCGAGCGGGCGGCGGGATTCATCGTCGACGGCGTTTGAGTGGGTGCGGCGGGCGGCGACCTGTGGCACTCCATTCGCGGCACGATTAGACGGGTCGCGTCAGAGTTGCCCGCGCCAAGTCGAAGACCCCGGTAAGCGAGAACTCTGCGGCAACCCGACGGGCGCGTTGCCCTGGAACGCAGACAGACCCCACGTGCACCCGAAGGCGGTGAACACGCGTTGATCGGCCCTCCCGAACATCGCGTGATTCGCTACCGCTCCGTCACCACGTCCCAGGGTTCATTCGGCACGAACCGCTCGGCCAGCAAGTCCACGACGTGCCGAACCCTGGCCGACAGGTGCTGGCTTTTCTGCCACACCGCATGAATCGGGAAGCCTTGGGTTCTGACCTCGGGCAGCACCTGCACCAGACGTCCCGCACGCAATTGATCGGCCACCAGCCAGTCGGACAGCAGCGCGATGCCGTGCCCGGCCACGACGGCATCCAGTATGGCTTCGCTGTGGTTCAAGCCCAGACGACCGCGCACCGCCAAGGGCTGGCTTCTCCCCTGGGGGTCGAGAAAGTGCCAGGGTCGCGTTTGCCCGCCGCTGCCGAACGTGATGCAGGCGTGCCGGTGCAGATCGTTCAGGGTTCGCGGCTGGCCATGCCGTGCGAGGTAATCGGAATGGGCGACCAGCACCGCTTGCTGCACGCCCAGGGGTCTGGCCACCAGCGTGGCGCTGTCTTGTAACGGCCCGATGCGAATCACCAGGTCGACACCGTCCTCGACCAGATCGACCCGGCGATCGGTCAGGCTGACGTCGAGGTCGAGCGCAGGATGCTCGCCGGCGATCTCCAACAGTGCCGGCAAGACCCAGCGCCGGCCGAAGACCACTGGCAAATCGATGCGCAGCCGCCCCGACAGTGTCTGACGCCGTGCCGTCACCGCCCCCTGGGCGCCTTCCAGTTCCGCCAGGGCCCGAAGGCAACCCTCGCTGAACTGGCGACCCTCGTCGGTCAGGCTCAGGCGCCGCGTGGTGCGCTGGAACAGTTGCACCCGCAGCGTGGCTTCCAACCGGGCGATGCTCTTCGCCACCCCCGATTTGCTCATGTCCAGGCGCTCGGCCGCCAGCGTGAAGCTGCCCGCCTGCACGACCTGCATGAAGACGGAGATGCCGCGGAAAGGATCCGGGGTGGTCATGGCGCCAATTGACGAATTCAGAGCGACTGTTTTGCGACTTCCAGATCGTATATCGACGCGAAATTCGTCAATACCATGTCTTCCTGGGGCGGTCGCAGGGCCGTCGATCTCCAGCGAGAACTTGATGCGTGAACTTGCCACCCTTCCGGCGCCCCGGCTGCCGCTGCTTCTGGCGATGTGCGCCGGACTGGGCGTCGCGAACGTCTACTACCTCCAGCCGGGTCTGTCGCTCGTGCAGTCCGAGTTCGGCGCCAGCCCGGAACGGGTCGGCTGGGTCCCGACCCTGACCCAGATCGGCTATGCGCTGGGCATGCTGCTGCTGGCCCCGCTGGGAGACGTGATGCCGCGTCGGCGGCTGATCCTGACCAAAGCCCTGCTGTTGGTGCTGGCCCTGCTGGCCGCCGGCGTCGCTCCCGGCCTGGGCTGGCTGGTCGTCGCCAGCATCGTCGTGGGCCTGTTGGGCAGCATTGGCCAAGACTTCGTGCCGATGGCCGCGCAACTGGCTTCGGATGAACAGCGAGGCCGCGCCGTCGGCACGGTCACGACCGGACTGCTCAGCGGCATCCTGCTGTCACGCACCCTGGGCGGTTGGGTCGACGAAACCCTGGGTTGGCGCGCCATGCAGATGGTGGCGTCCGGCCTGATGCTCCTGGTCGCGGCGATCACCTGGCGCACCTTGCCCGATTCGCCGCCACAGGCCCGCAGCGCTTACGGTGCCTTGCTTGCCAGCCTGTGGACATTCTGGCGGCAGCACCAGGCCCTGCGGCTTGCCGTGCTTGCGCAGGCGCTGCTCGCGTCCACGCTGGGCGCGTTCTGGTCCACGCTTGCCTTGGTGCTGGCGGGGCCGCCGTATTTCGCTGGGGCCGGAGCGGCCGGCACGTTCGGTATTGCGGGCGCCGCCGGTGCCTTGATCGCGCCCTGGTTCGGTCGCGTCAATGATCGCCATGGGCCATTGCCCGGCATCCGTGCGGGATGCGTGCTGGTGATCCTGGCGTTCCTGGGCATGGCAGCCCTGCCGCCCAGCCTGTGGAGCCTGGCGGTGGGCGCCGTGGTCTTCGATCTGGGCGTGATGGCCGCGCTGGTGTCGCACCAAACCATCGTCAACGGACTGAATCCTCGAGCCCGCAGCCGCCTCAACGGCCTGCTGATGACCGGCGCGATGGCTGGCATGGCGGCTGGCGCCGCCATTGGCAGCGTTGCTTGGGCGCATACCGGAACGCTCGGCCTCGACGGTTTCGCCGCAGCGGCCGGACTGGCGGCACTCGCCGTGTCCTTCTTTCACCAATCACCCGGGAATCAACGCCATGACCAAGATCATTGAGGAACGCCTGCTGCGCGCCCCCTACCTGCAACCCGGCCCCGGCGGCGATCAGCCGCTCACCGTGTTGTGCTCGCTGCTCTCGCGCGCTGACAACACACCGCTCACCGAACGGCGGCGCGCCGACGGCCACACGCTCGATCATGCCGGGCAGGTCATTGCCGACCCGGCGGCCGATGCCGCCGCCAACGCCTTCGAGCGCAATCCGAACCTCCACTTCGAACATTGGGGGGAGTATTGGCGCAAGGTCCATGGCGTGCGCTTCCTCCATGCCGAGGAACCGGACGACCGCAGCCTGGAGCGCCTGCTGCGCTATGACCAGTTGCACCGCTTTGCGCCGGGACCGACCCATACCGACGCACCGCCGTATCGCGCGCCCGTCGATCCGCAGGGAAAGCTATGGCCCACCGTCATCGGCCGGGTCGAACCGTACCGGCGTCCGCGGTGGGACGGCATCGCCTATCTGAACTTCGCCGGTCCAGAGGACATTGCCGTGGTGCTGGGCAATGCGCGCGTGCGCCAGAAGATCCTTCCCGAAGACCGGGCGATCTTCAGAGACATCGCTCCGGTGCTCTCACGCCAGTACGTCATCGTGCCGAGCCTTCATTGCAACGACGCCGTCACGCTGGTGAAGCTGCATGTCCGCGGCCCGGCTGTCGGCCGCGAAGCGTTTCAGCGCTGGTGGCTGCACGAGCATGCGCCACTGGCGGCAGCGCAGTCCGGGCGTTGGGTCAAGCGCTACGTGCAACTCCACCACATCGGGCCGACCGAGGCGGGCCTCCCGCTCTACCACCCGCAGGCCAGTGGCATCGACGGGGTGACGCTGATGGGCTTTGCCAGCCTCGACGATCTGGAGGATTTCCTGCGCAGCCCCGGGCAGAAGGCGATCGCGGAGCACGAAGAACGAATGACGGACCCGGTCGCCGGCGAATGGTGGACGGCCATCGGCATGGTGCTGGTCAACCGCATGACACCGGAGCGAGCCACGGACCTGGGCTCATGAGCTGCTGTTTCAATGACGCCGTGGATCAGATCAGCAGCGACAGCCCGAACGTCACCCCCAGCCCCACCACCGAGATCACCGTCTCCATCGCCGACCAGGTCTTGATCGTCTCGCCGACCGTCAGCCCGAAGTACTCCTTCACCAGCCAGAACCCGGCGTCGTTGACGTGCGAGAAGAACAGCGACCCGGCGCCGACGGCGAGGACGACGAGCGAGATTTGGGTCGAGGGCAGGCCGGCCGCGAGCGGGGCGACGATGCCGGCGGCGGTGACCGTCGCGACCGTCGCCGAGCCGGTCGAGAGGCGGATCAGCACGGCGACGATCCAGCCCAGCAGCAGCGCCGACACGCCGCTCGCGAGCGCGATCTTGGCGATGGCGATGCCGGTGCCGCCGTCGACCAGCGCCTGCTTGAAGCCGCCGCCGGCGCCGACGATCAGCATCACGCCGACGACCGGCGCCAGGCTCGCGCCGATCTTGCGCGACAGGACCGTGGCCGAGAAGCCGACGCGGCTGCCGAAGGTCAGCATCGCCAGCAGCACCGCGACGAGCAGCGCGAACACCGGGTCGCCGACGAAGTCGAGCGCCGGGCGCAGCGGGCTCGTCTTCTCCATGCCGAGGTCGGCGCCGGCCTTGAAGAGCATCAGGGCGAGCGGGCAGAGCAGCGTCGCCATCGTCCAGCCGAAGCTCGGCCGGCCGACGGGCGCCGGGTCGGTCGTCGCCGCGACGCCGGCTTCGGCCGACCGGCTGCCCGCGGTCACCGCCAGCCCGGCGCCGGCCGCGCCGATCGGCACCAGCCGGGCCGCGACGCTACCGAACAAGGGCCCGGCGATCACCACCGCCGGCACCGCGACGAGCAGGCCGAGCGCGAGCGTGATACCGACGTTCGCATGCAGCAATCCGATCGCCGCCAGCGGCCCGGGGTGCGGCGGGATGAAGCCGTGCAGCACCGAGAGCCCGGCGAGTGCCGGAATGCCGAGCCGCATCGCCGGGCCCTTCGAGCGGTGCACGGCGAGCATCACGACCGGGATCAGCAGCACCAGCCCGATCTCGAAGAACATCGGGATGCCGATGATGCTCGCGACGAGCGCCATCTTCCACGGCAGTGTCGCGGGCCGGCCCTTCAGCAGCGTGTCGACGACCTGCTCGGCGCCGCCCGAATCGGCGAGCAGCTTGCCGAGCATCGCCCCGAGCGCGATCAGCACGCCGACGTAGCCGAGCACGCCGCCGACGCCGGTCTCGTACGAGCCGATGACCTTGTCGAGCGGCAGGCCCGAGCCGGCGCCGACGAAGAGGGCGCCGATCGTGAGTGCGAGAAAGGCGTGGAGCTTCCACACGACGATCGCCACGACGAGCAGCGCGACACCGGCGAGCGCGACGACGAGCACGCGGCTGTCGTGGGCGCTCCACGGCTGGTGCAGGACATCGGTCGCGGCCGACGCGGCGACGCCGGGAAAGGCCGCGCCGAGCGCCACGAGGCCCGTGGCGGCCTTCATCGCGGCGCGGCCACCGGCAGGCCGAGCCTGTCGACGATCGTCTGCACGATCTCCGCGGGCTTCCCGCCGATGTCGACGCGGACCGCCGGCTCGTCGGCGGCCGGCGGCTGCAGATCGGCGAACTGGCTGTCGAGCAGGCGCGCCGGCATGAAGTGGTCGTGCCGGGCGGCGAGACGCGCGCCGATCGTCTCGCGCGTGCCGGCCAGGTAGACGAAGACGACGCCGTCGCGCTGCCGGCCGATGCGGTCGCGGTAGGCGCGCTTGAGTGCCGAACAGGTGATGACGCCGCTCTCGCCGGCCCGCAGCCGCGTCTCGACCCAGTCGGCGACCTCCTCGAGCCCGGGCGCGCGATCGGCGTCGTCGAGCGGGTGGCCGGCGCTCATCTTGTCGATGTTCGCCTGGGGATGGAGGCTGTCGCCTTCCTCGAGCGCCCAGCCGAGCCGGCCGGCGAGGAGCGCAGCCACGGTCGTCTTGCCGCAGCCGGTGACGCCCATCAGCACGAGCACGGCCGGCAGCGGAAGGGGAGCGGAAATCGGCGGTGCGAGGGTCGTGGCCATCGTGGTGCGGGAGCGGGCGGTGAGCGATCGTAGCCCTCGTCGACGGCGCCTGCAGGCGGTCGCCACGACTCGCTCGTCCGGCCACGCCGGACGGCGCCACGGAGTAGGATCGGTCGATGTTTCCCTGCGGTGCCGCGTCGCGCCCGCAGGGCCCTTCGGCCAAGATCGGGAGTGCTGCCATGTCGACGATGACGCTCTGGGGTTTCAACGGTTCCACCTACGTTCGCACCGTGAAGATGCTGCTCGCGGAAAAGAACTACACCGACTTCGAGCAGGTACCGCTAAACGTCCTGACCGGCGAGCCGAAGCAGCCCGAACACCTGGCGCGGCATCCGTTCGGCAAGGTGCCGGTGCTCGATCACGACGGCATGCGCCTGCTCGAGACTTCGGCGATCGTGCGCTACCTGAACGACGTGCTGCCCGGCAAGTCGCTGGTGCCGTCGACGCCGAAGGCGCGGGCGAAGATGGACATGATCATCGGCCTGGTCGACTCGTACGGCTACGGCGCGCTGGTCGGCGGCGTCGCGGCCTTTCATCTGTTCCCGGACTTCGTCGGCGGCAAGAACGAGGCGATGCGCGCGGGCGGCCTCGACACCGGCCGCAAGGTGCTGACGCTCGCGATGCAGTCTCTTGCCAAGGACACCCGCGGCAGCTCGCCGTTCATCGCCGGGGACCTGAGCCTCGCCGACCTCTACCTCGCGCCGATCGTCGCGTATGTCTCGATGACGCCCGACATGGCGAAGTTCGAGGACATCGACGGCTTCGCCGACTGGTGGCGGCAGACGCAGGCACTGCCGAGCTTCCAGTCGACGCCGCCGGGCTGAGCGGTCCGTTCGGCGCGCCTCGGCAAGGGCGCTGTCCCGTCGCGCTGTCCCGCCCATTCCCGCGGGGGAGGCCCTGCCCGGAGACGACGACCCTGGCTTCTTGCCGTGGATGGGGCCGACCCAGGCTTTGCAGGTCATGCGCATCGTGCGGGAGAACCGTCGCTGCCGGCCTGCCGCCCCGCAGCGGCAAGCTGCTCGTAGCCTGAAAAGGATCTGAACGATGAGCGCACTTCCCTACGCCGGCCTGCGCATCGACGAGTCGTGCGCGACGCTTGCCGGCCGCCTGGTCGGCCTGCTCTTCGCCGACCAGGGCGCCGACGTGCGCTACGTTCCCGGCCACCGCCGCGCCGGCGCGGGGGTCGATGCGTACCTCGACCGCGGCAAGCGGCCCGGCTCGCTGGCGCCCGACCAAGCCACCCCCGCCGACGTCGTGATCGTCGACGGCGATGCGCCGTTGCCGCACCGGCCTGCGCAGGTCGTCGTCCGCATCACCGCGGCGCTTCCCGGCGACGACACCTACGCTCACCTCGCCCCCGACTGCAGCGAAGACCTGCTGAGCGCGACGCTCGGCTTTTTCACCGACATGGCGATCCTCGGCCCGTTGCTGGGGCGCCCGGTCGTCTACAGCCCGTTGCCCGTCAGCTCGGTCTACACCGGCGTCAACACGGCGGTCGCGGTCGCCGCCGCGCTCACGCGACGCCTGCGAACCGGGCAGGGCTGCACGATCACCGCCGCACGGCTCGCCGGCGGCCTTTCGGCGATCGGCGCGCTCGCGCTGACCAACGTCGGCCTGCCGGCGCACCTCGCGCCGTCGCGGCGTGCGCCGGTGCCCGCGGGCATGACGGCCGGCGACTTCCAGGCGCTGCTCGCCGAGGCCGCCGCCAGCGACGAACGCCAGTCGTGGCTCGAACACCGGATGATCCCGTTCGGCGCCCCGTACCGCGCCGCCGACGGCCGGATGATCATGGTGATCAACGGCGTCAACCGCCGCGCGACCCGCAAGCTTCTCCAGCACCTGGGGTTTTGGGACCGGCTGCTCGCCGACGGCCTGGTCGACGTGTCGCCGTACGACGCCCGCTCGGTCGAGTACCGGGGCCGCAACCTCGCCGATTCGCCGACCCTCGATTTCGCGAGCGCCTCGAAGGTCGCCACGTTGCTCGAAGCAGTGATCGCGACGAAGACCGCCGCCGACTGGGAAGCCGAGTTCTGCGGCATCGGCGTGGCCGCGGCGCAGGTGCTGAGCCTGCAGGACTGGCTGCACGACCCCGAGGCGCGCCGCGCCGGCCTGACCATCGCCG
>CAZZWY010000023.1:10045-17748 GCA_964657785.1 uncultured Acetobacteraceae bacterium | reverse complement strand
CAGGCGGCCGAAGACACGGTTTTATGTTCCGCATAGCGTGAAACACCACACTAGCGCGCCCGCCCTTCGCTCTTCGACGGAATCCCCGATGTTCAAGTCCACCCTTCTGGCGGGCGCTGCCGCGCTTGCCTGTGGGCACGCGCACGCGGCCGACGCGGCCGCTGCAACCGCCCCCTCCGCGTCTTCTCCGGCTTCCCCGGCTTCCGCCGCGGTCCAGCTCGATCACGTCGAAGTCAAGGCGCGGCGCGACCGCCTCGACGAGGCGCGCAGCTCGCTCTCCCCGGAGACCGGCAGCACGATCTACCGCTTCGACCGCGCCGACATCGCGAAGCTGCCGCTCGGCGACGCGACGCCGTTGAACCAGGTGCTGCTGCGTGCACCGGGGGTCGTCGGCGACTCCTACGGGCAGCTCCACGTGCGTGGCGACCATGCGAACCTGCAGTACCGCATCAACGGCGTCGTGATCCCGGAGTCGATCGGCGGCTTCGGCCAGGCGCTCGACACCCGTTTCGCCTCGCAGATCAACGTGCTGACCGGCGCGTTGCCGGCCCAGTACGGTTATCGCACCGCCGGCATCGTCGACATCCGCACCCAGGGGCTGGACGCGGGGCGCATCCGGCAGCAGGGCACCGATTTCGGCAACACCGGCAGTCTCGACCTCGTGCTCGGCAGCCGAGGCCACCGCGAGGCGAGTGCGAACGTCGGCGGCAGCCGCGGGGACCTGCAGTATTTCGTCACCGGCTCGTGGCTCGAGAACCGGATCGGCATCGAGAACCCGACGCCTGCGAGCGACGCGCTGCACGACGACACGCGCCAGACCAAGGGCTTCGCCTACCTGAGCTACCTGCTCGGCGAACAAAGCCGCATCAGCCTGATCCTCGCGAGCGCGGCGAGCCGCTTCCAGATTCCCGACGTGCCCGGCGAGCGCCCGGTGTTCCCGGTCGCCGGCGCGACGACACCGGCGTCGCAGGACCTGAATGCCAACCAGCGCGAGCGCAACACGTTCGAGGTACTCAGCTTCCAGTCGACGCTAGAGGGCGGTGTCGACTACCAGATTTCGCTCTTCAGCCGGAACAGCGCGGTCCACTACCTGCCTGACCCGGTGGGCGACCTGGCCTACCACGGGATCGGCGCCGACGTGCAGCGGCAGAACGTCGCGAGCGGCGTGCAGCTCGACGCCAGCCGGTCGCTCAGCGTCACCCACACGCTGCGGGCCGGGCTCTTCGTTCAGCAGGAGCGCAGCACGGTCGCGACCGCCTCGAGCGTCTTTCCGGCCGACGCCGACGGCAACGCGACGAGCGACGTGCCCTTCTCGATCGCCGACGCCAGCCACCTGAGCGGCCATCTCTACGGCGTCTACGTGCAGGACGAGTGGCAGCCGACCAAGGCACTGACCGTCAATGACGGCGTGCGGTACGACAAGACGACGACGGTCGGCGACGAGTCGCAGTGGAGCCCCCGCCTCGGCCTCGTCTACCAGCTGGGGCCCGAGACCCGCGTTCACGCCGGCTACGCGCGCTACTTCACGCCGCCGCCGACCGAGAAGATCGACACCGCCTCGGTCGCCGAATTCCTCGGCACGACGAACGCCCTGCCGTCGGACGCGAACACCGCCGTGCGCTCGGAGCGGTCGAACTACTTCGATGTCGGCGTCTCGCACCAGCTCACCCCCCGCATCACCGTCGGCGCGGACGCCTACTATCGGCAGGTGCGGCATCTCCAGGACGAAGGCCAGTTCGGCAACGCGCTCATCTACTCGGCGTTCAACTACGAGCGCGGCAAGGTCTTGGGGATTGAACTCTCGGCGTCCTGGCGCGGCGACCGCCTCTCGGGCTACGCGAACCTCGCCGTCAGCGCGGCCAAGGGCCAGGGCATCGAGACCGGCCAGTTCAACTTCGCCCCGGACGAGCTCGCCTACATTTCCAGCCACTGGGTGCACCTGGACCACGACCAGACCATCGCCGCCTCGGCAGGGCTTTCGTACAAGCTCGGCGACGCCACGACCCTGGGGGCCGACGTGCTCTACGGCAGCGGCCTGCGCCGCGGCTTTGCCAACACCGAACGGCTGGCGAGCGCAGCCCAGGTCAACGCCTCGGCCATGCGAAGCTTCGCGACAGACGGCTTCGGCAAGTTCGACACCCGCGTCTCGGCGATCAACCTCTTCGACCGCGTCTACGAACTGCGCGACGGCAGCGGCATCGGCGTCGGCGCACCCCGGTACGCGCCGCGACGGACGCTCTACCTCGCGTTCAGCAAACCCTTCACCTTCTGACCGACCCCATGCTGATCCGCCTTGCCGCCGCCCTCGTTTTCTTTGTCGCGGGTGGCTCGTTCGCGGCCGAGGCGCCCATTCCCGTCTGGGGCTACCGCGTCGTCCATGCCTACCCGCACGACCGCGGCGCCTTTACCGAGGGACTGTTCTGGAAGGACGGCTACCTCTACGAGAGCACCGGCCTGAACGGGCGCTCGACCATTCGGCAAGTCAGGCTCGAAACCGGCGAGGTGGTGCAGAAGGTCGCGTTGCCCGACGAGCTCTTCGGCGAAGGCATCGTCGAGTGGAAGGACCGCCTGATCGGCCTGACCTGGCAGTCGCAGCTCGGCTTCGTGCTCGACCGCAAGACCTTCGAACTCAAAGGCAGGTTCTCGTACCCCGGCGAAGGCTGGGGCCTGACGCACGACGACCGGGAAATCATCATGAGCGACGGCACCGCCGAACTGCGCTTCCTCGATCCAGAGACGCTGCGCGAGACGCACCGCGTGAAGGTCGCGGCAGGCGGCGAGCCGGTCACCCAACTCAACGAGCTGGAGTGGGTCGACGGCGAGATCTTCGCCAACGTCTGGCAGACCAACCGGATCGCCCGCATCGACCCGAAGACCGGCCACGTCGTCGGCTGGATCGACCTCGCCGGCCTCTTGCGCACCGGCAGCAGCGGACCGCGCCGCGAGGACGCCGATCCGAACGTCGACGTGCTCAACGGCATCGCCTGGGACGCTGCCACACGCCGGTTGTTCGTCACGGGAAAGTACTGGCCAAAGCTGTTCGAGATCCAGCTCGTCAGACGCAGCGGGCCGTGACGGCGCCCCGGCAGCGCAGTGACGATCCGCGCCGCGGCATCTCGCACCGTCTCGACACCGGGTCAGGAAGCTTCGTCCGGTACCCCTGCAGGCCAATGCTATAAGCGTTCGTTTTCCTCCGGCACCGCGCCGACCTTGCCACACACTTACCGTTCCACATGCGGCTCAAGCCACCCTCCCCGTCCGCCCTGTCGCAAAGCCGTCCCACGACCGATTCGCCCCCCTCGCCGGTTGACCGCCGGTACTACCCGTACTTCGACTGGCTGCGATTCGTGCTCGCGTGCACGGTCATGCTGTACCACTTCGGATTTCTCAACTTCTGGCATCAGTCCGGAAACTTCGCGGTCCAGGTCTTCTTCGCGCTCAGTGGCTGGCTGATCGGCGGAATCCTGCTCGACACAACGCGCGCGGAGCTGCCCCGCTTCTATTTCAACCGGGTCATCCGCATCTGGGCCCCGTACTATCTCGCCCTCGTCTTCCTCGTGGTCGCAAGCCTGCTGCGCGAGCCGGTCACGGCCAAATGGCTCGAGTTCGTGGCGTACAAGGCGACGTTCGTCTGGAACCTGTTCGGCACGCAGCAGCTCGCGCAATTCCGCGATGCGATGCCCTTGAAGGCGACCGGAAACCACTTCTGGAGCGTCAACGCCGAGGAGCAGTTCTACCTGCTCGCCCCGTGGCTGCTGGTGCTCGCGGTACCGCGGATCGGTCGTCACCCGGTGACCTGGATCGTCGTTGCCACGGCCGCCTGTGTCTTCGACGTCTACGGAGCGATCGCGCTCGGCGTGCTCGCCGCCGTGTGGCATCGGCGGTTCCCGAATTTCCACGCCGGGCCGATCGCGAAACTCGCCTGCCTGGCGGTGATCGCTACATGCGCGGCCGGCTTCGCCGACTCAGCGTCGTACGTCCGGCTCGCGCCGGTGGCGGCCGTGGCAATCGTTCTGCTGCTGGCGATCGAAGGCCGGCGCACGCCGGCGGGGGCGCTCGTGGGTGGACTTTCCTATCCGCTGTACCTGAACCACTGGATCGGCGGATTCGTCGCCACCGTGCTGCTGATGCCGATCGGCCTCGGCCACACTCGCAACGTCCAGCTGCCGCTCGGCATCGTGCTCAATCTCGGTCTGGCCGCGGCACTTTACTGGTTCATCGACCGCCGCTTGCTGGCGCGACGGGCTCAATGGGCGACACTCGGGCGCGACCGGCTCGCGATGGGCGCGAGCTACGCCCTCGTGGTCACCGGCCTCGCCGTAGGCATCGTGCTCACACGGTTCACGCCGCACTGAGCGGCGCCTGCGCGTCACACCACCACCGGCTCCGGCTCCAGCCGGATCCCGAAGCGCCCGTAGACGCTCTCCTGGATCGCCCGGGCGAGCGTCATCACTTCCGAGCCGATGGCGCCGCCGCGGTTGACCAGCACCAGCGCCTGGCGCTCGTAGACGCCGGCCTGGCCGACCGTCTTGCCCTTCCAGCCGCAGGCGTCGATCATCCAGCCGGCGGCGAGCTTGACGCTGCCGTCGGGCAGCGGGTAGTGGACGATCTCCGGGTCGCGGCCGATGATGTCCCGGCACTGCTCCGGCGTCACGACCGGGTTCTTGAAGAAGCTGCCGGCGTTGCCGAGCAGGCGCGGGTCGGGCAACTTGCCGCGGCGGATGGCACAGACCCAGTCGAAGATCTGCCGCGGCGTGGGCTGCTCGACGCCCGTCTCCTGCCTCTTGCGCTCGAGCTCGACGTACCCCAGCACCGGCTGCCACGGCCGCGGCAACCGGAAGCGCACCCGCGTGATCACGCTGCGGTTGGCGAGCGCGTGCTTGAAGACGCTGTCGCGGTAGCCGAAGGCGCAGGTCGCGGGCCCGAGCGTGACGCTGCGGCCGGTGACCAGGTCGACCGCGTCGAGCGACTCGAAGCGATCCTTGAGCTCGATGCCGTACGCGCCGATGTTCTGCACCGGGCTCGCGCCGACGGTGCCCGGGATCATCGCCAGGTTCTCGAGCCCGGCCCAGCCGTTCTCGACCGTCCGCTCGACGAAGGCGGCCCAGTCTTCGCCGGCGCCCGCCTCGACGATCAGGGCATCGGGGCGCTCCTCGACCAGGCGGATGCCCATGACTTCGATCTTCAACACGACCTGCGGCATGTCGCGCGTCAGGATGATGTTGCTGCCACCGCCGAGGACGAACTTGGCGGCGCGGCCGAGCTCGGGGTGGTCGACGACCTGTCGCACGTCGGCATCGCTCGCGACCCGCACCAGCGTGCGCGCGACCGCCGGCAGGCTGAAGCTGTTGTAGGGTTTCAGGCTGACGCCCGATTCGATTTGCATGCCACAATTTTCCCCTATTCGATTGATGCGAGTCGCCCACATGCCCAGTTTCGACACGATGCTCGAACCCAACCTCGTCGAGGTGCGCAACGCCGTCGATCAGACGGCGAAAGAGATCGGCACCCGCTTCGATTTCAAGGGTTCGTCGGCGAAGGTCGAGCTGAAGGAAAAGGAGCTCACCGTCTGGGCCGACAGCGACTTCCAGATCGGCCAGGTGATGGACATCCTCGTCGCCAAGCTCACCAAACGCAGCGTCGACATCCGCTTCCTCGACCGCAGCGCGAAGATCGAGAAGATCGGCGGCGACAAGGTCAAGCAGCTCATCACGATCAAGAACGGCATCGATACCGAGACCGCGAAGAAGATCCAGACCCTCGTCAAGGGCAGCAAGATCAAGGTGCAGGCGGCCATTCAGGGCGACACGGTGCGCGTGACCGGCACCAAGCGCGACGACCTGCAGGCGGCGATGGCCCTCATCAAGAAGGACATCGCCGATGCGCCGCTCTCGTTCGGCAACTTCCGTGACTGAGACGGCCGCCCCTCCCGGCCCTTGTCGCTGCCGGGACAAGGCGTTTTCGAACGACCGTGCTAAAACGGCGGACTGACCGACACGAACCGAACCGAACCGCCGGAGACACGCGCGATGGACCTCAATTTCACCCCCGAAGAGCAAGCCTTCCGCGAGGAGATTCGCGCCTGGGTGGCACAGAACCTCCCGAAGGAAATCAGCGACAAGGTGCACAACTCGCTGCACCTGACGAAGCAGGAACACCAGCGCTGGGCGCGGATCCTCGGCGCGAAGGGCTGGCACGGTTGGGCCTGGCCGAAGGAGTTCGGCGGCCCGGGCTGGAACGCGATCCAGAAGCACCTGTTCGAGGAAGAGACGGCGCTCGCCGGCGCGCCGCGCGTCATCCCGTTCGGCCCGGTGATGGTGGCGCCAGTGATCATGGCCTTCGGCACGCCGGCGCAACAGCAGCGCTTCCTGCCTGGCATCATGAGCGGCGAGGTCTGGTGGAGCCAGGGCTACAGCGAGCCGGGCTCGGGGTCCGACCTGGCATCGGTCAAGACCAAGGCCGAACGCAAGGGTGACTTCTACATCGTCAACGGCCAGAAGACCTGGACCACGCTCGGCCAGCACGGCGACTGGATCTTCTGCCTCGTGCGCACCAGCAACGAAGGCAAGCCGCAGACCGGCATCAGCTTCCTCCTGATCGACATGAAGAGCCCCGGCGTCAGCGTGCGGCCGATCATCACGATGGACGGCGCGCACGAGGTCAACGAGGTCTGGTTCGACAACGTCGAGGTGCCCGCCGATCAGCTCGTCGGCGAGGAGAACAAGGGCTGGACCTACGCGAAGCACCTGCTCGCCCACGAGCGCACCAACATCGCCGACGTGAACCGCGCCAAGCGCGAGCTCGAGCGCCTGAAGCGCACCGCCCGGGCCGAGGGCGTCTACGACGACCGGCGCTTCCGCGACCAGATCGCGAAGCTCGAAGTCGAAGTCGTCGCGCTCGAGATGATGGTGCTGCGGGTGCTGTCGGCAGAAAAGAGCGGCAAGTCGTCGCTCGATGTCGCCGGCCTGCTGAAAATCCGCGGCAGCGAGATCCAGCAGCGCTACAGCGAACTCATGATGCTCGCCGCCGGCCCGGCGTCGGTGCCGCTGGTCCGCGAGGCGATGGAGGCGGGCTGGCAGGGCGATCAGGCCGAGGGTGCCTTCGTCGCGCCGCTCGCCGGCACCTACTTCAACATGCGCAAGACGACGATCTACGGCGGCTCCAACGAAGTTCAGCGCAACATCGTCGCTCAGACGGTGCTCGGCTGATCGGCCCCCGACACGGAAGGATCTGACATGGATTTCGATTTCTCCGACGACCAGGAAATGCTTCGCGACTCGGTCAGGAAGTGGGTCGAGAAGGCCTACACCTTCGACCGCCGGCGCGAGGTGGTGCGCGCGGGCGGCTTCTCGAAGGAGGCGTGGGCCAATCTCGCCGAACTCGGCCTCACCGGCCTGGCCGTGCCCGAAGCGCACGGCGGCATGGGCTTCGGCCCGGTCGACGCGATGGTCGTGATGGGCGAACTCGGCCGCGGAATCGTGCTCGAGCCGTTCGCCGCCGTCTCGCTCGTCGCGACGACGCTGCTCGCAGCCGCGAAGCCCGAGGTCGGTGCCGAATGGCTCGAGGGCATCGCCGGCGGCGACAAGCGCGTCGTCCTCGCGCACCAGGAGCGGAGGGCACGCTACCGGCTCGCGCACGTCGAGACGACCGCGACGCAGGCCGACGGCGGCTGGACGCTGACCGGCCGCAAGATCGTGGTGCCC
>CAZZWY010000023.1:0-10035 GCA_964657785.1 uncultured Acetobacteraceae bacterium | reverse complement strand
CTCTTGATCGCGGCGTGGCTACCCTTGATGCGCGACGCGTTCATCGTGCCGGCGCGAGTGTCGGGCGGTGTCGACGACGCGTCGGGCATCGCGCTCTTCCTCGTCGTCAAGGGTGGCCACGGCGTCACCGTCAAGGGCTATCCGACGCAGGACGGCGCGACCGCCGCCGACGTGAGCTTCGACGGCGCGAAGGCGACCGAGCTGCTGCCCGCCGGCACGGCCATCGACGCGCTCGAGCATGCGATCGACGTCGGCATCGCCGCGCTCTGCGCCGAGGCCGTCGGCGCGATGGACAAGCTCGTCGAGATCACGGTCGAGTACATGAACACGAGGAAGCAATTCGGCGTCACGATCGCGACCTTCCAGGCCTTGAAGCACCGCATCGCCGACGTCAAGATGCAGCTCGAACTGGCTCGTTCGATGAGCTACTTCGCGACGCTCAAGCTCGGCGACGCACCCGAGGCCCGGCGCCTCGCGATCTCGCAGGCGAAGTACCAGCTCGGCGAATCGATGCGCTTCGTCGGCCAGCAGTGCATTCAGCTCCACGGCGGCATCGGCGTCACCGACGAATACATCGCGAGCCACTACTTCAAGCGGCTGACGGTGATGGAGATGACCTTCGGCGACACGCTGCACCACCTGGGCGAAGTGTCGGCACGGATGCAGGAGACGGCGGGCGTCTTCGCTTGACCGGCGCAGGCCGAATCACGCTGACGACCCGACCGCAGCCATGACGGCGGTGCGGGCGCCGGAGCCGGTCTCACCGCCCGCCTCGGAGCCGACCGCCGGCAGCTTGACCGACGTCCCCGGCCTGCGCGTCGGCCACTTCACCGAGACCAGACGGCCGACCGGCTGCACCGTCGTCCTGGTGCCCGACCGCACCGTCGCCGGCGTCGACGTGCGCGGCGCCGCCCCCGGCACGCGCGAGACCGACCTCCTCTCGCCGCTCAACAGCGTCGAGCACATCCACGCGATCCTGCTCGCCGGCGGCAGCGCCTTCGGGCTGGATGCGGCGGGCGGCGTGATGCGCTGGCTCGACGAGCACGTCATCGGCCTGGCGGTCGGCAGCGCCCGCGTGCCGATCGTTCCCGCCGCGATCCTGTTCGACTTCTGGGTCGGCGACCCGTCCATCCGCCCCGACGCCGCCGCCGGTTATGCCGCCTGCGAAGCGGCGAGCGATGCGCCGGTCGCCGAAGGCAACGTCGGCGCCGGCACCGGCTGCACGGTCGGCAAGTTCTTCGGCATCGAGCGGGCGATGCGCGGCGGCCTCGGCAGCGCCTCGGTGTGCGTCGACGGCATTACCGTCGCGGCGCTCGTCGCGCTGAACCCGATCGGCGACGTGATCGACCCCGCCACCGGCGCGATCGTCGCCGGCGCCCGCACGCCCGACGGGCAGCGCCTGCAGGGCACGATGGCGTCGCTGCTGCGCGGCGAGATTCCGGCCTCGCTGCAAACGGGCGGCGCTACCACGCTCGGCATCGTCGCGACCGACGCCGTTCTGACCAAGTCGCAGGCGACCAAGCTCGCGCAGATGGCGCACGACGGCTTCGCCCGGGCGATCAACCCGGTGCACACCGCGACCGACGGCGACGTGATTTTCGCGCTCGCGACAGGTGGGGCCGGCCGAACGGCACATCTGAGCCTGCTCGGCGCGCTCGGCGCCGAGGTCATGGCGCGTGCGGTGCTGCGCGCCGCCCGGTCGGCGACCCGCCTGGCAGGTCCCGGCTTTCCCGAGTTGCCGGCGGCAGGCGATCTTTGATCAGCGGCGTCCGATTGCGCCGGGGTTGACGAACGCTGGAAGACCGCCCGCGTCAGGCGGCCTGCCGGCTGTCGGCCTTCGACTGCACCTCCGGCCAGCCGATGCTCGGCCCGTGCCCGCGGAAGTTCTCGAGCCACCAGCGCCAGTCCTCCTGCACCAGCGAGAACGGGGAAGGATGCGCGAGTTCGCGCGCCGCCCAGACGGGCCAGTGCGGATTCGCAAGCGCCGGCCGTCCGAGCATCACAAGGTCGATCAATTCCTCGCGGATCGCCCGGTCGGCGTTCTGCGGGACGCCGAGGTTCCAGCTCGTCGCCACGGGGATGCCGACTTCGGTGCGCACCCGGTGCGCCCGCGACAGCATGAAGCCGACGTCGTTGAACGGCGGCGCGACCATCTCGTCGGTGTTGAAGCCGAGCGAGAGGTCGGCGAGGTCGAGGCCGTGGTCCTTCATCATCCGGACGGCGGCCACCGCGTCGTCGAACTGGGTGCCGTCCGGGTGCAGATCGTCGGAGCCGAGCCGCATCGTCAGCGGGTACTTCTCTGGCCAGACCGCGCGCACCGCGTCGAGCGCCTCGAGGTGGAAGCGAGCCCGGTTCTCGACGCTGCCGCCGTACTGGTCGGTGCGCTGGTTGGCGAGCGGCGACAGGAAACTCGCGCCTAGGTAACCGTGCGCATAGTGCATCTCGAGCCACTTGTAGCCGGCGTCGAGCGCGCGCCGTGCCGCATCGGCGTAGGCCTGGTGCAGGCCCTTGATCTCGTCGACGCTGAGCTCCTTGACCGGGTAGGTGTGTTCGCCACCGCCGTAGGGAATCGCCGAGGGCGCGACGCAGGTCCAGCCGTCGGGATGGTCGGGCGGGAGCTGCTTCCAGGTGCCTTCGGAATTGGTGCCGCGGTGGGGCGGCAACTCACTTCCCTTGCGCCCGGTGTGGCCGAGCTGGATCGCCGGCACCGCGCCCATGCGCTCGATGATGCGGCAGACGCGGGCATGGCCCTCGATCTGTGCATCCGACCAGATGCCCGCACACGATGTGGTCGTCCGGCCGTCGGGCGTGATCGCCATCTGTTCGCCGAAGACGAGCGCGAAACCACCCGCGGCACGGGCACCGAGGTAGCTCACGTGGTAGTCGTCGAGGTGACCGTCGACCGAGTTGTACATCGTCATCGGCGACATGACAGTGCGATTGCGAAGGGTCACGCCCTTGAGCGTGTAGGGGCTGAAGAGATCGGGCATGGCAAGCTCCTGGAATGCGGAAGCGAAAGACGTTTCGATTAGCAATCAGCGGGCCACGGGCAGCGAAAGGCGTGGTCTTCAGCGACTGGACGGCCTCGAGACCGCCGGTCGCATCTCGGGCCTCTGCCGTGCACCAGAGGGGGTGTGCGCCGACCCGGCGTCAGGCCCCGAACACCTCCGCCAACTCGACCGGCCCGACGACCTCGAGCTGGTCGAAGCGGCAGTCCGCCGGGGCCTTGTCCAGCCGCCAGCGCAGGAACACCGTCGCATGACGAAAACGCGGGCCCTGGAGGTGGTCGTACTTCACCTCGGCGACGCGCTCCGGGCGCAGCGGCACCCAGCTCGCGTCCTTGCCCGAACTCCAGCGGCTCTGCGCGCCGGGCATGCGGTGCGCCTCGTCGTTGGCGGCACCCGCCCAGCCGGCCCATGGGTGGCCGCCGGCGGCGTCGACGCGCAAGGGCTCGAGCAGCATGGCCAGTTCGCGCCGCGTCTCCATCGTGAACGACGAGGTCGAGCCGACGTGCTGGAGCACGCCCGCGTCGTCGTGGAGGCCGAGCAGCAACGAACCGACGGCATCGGGCGCGTCCTTGTAGCCGCGCATCCCGGCGACGACGCAGTCGGCGGTGCGCACGTGCTTGACCTTCCACATCGCGCGCTTGCCGGGCTGGTAAGGCGCGTCGGCCGGCTTGGCGATCACGCCGTCGAGGCCGGCGCCTTCGAAACGGGCGAGCCAGGCCACGGCGAGTTCGCGGTCGCGCGTCATCGGCGTCAGGTGCAGCGGCGGCCTGCCGCGGCCGATCAAGCGTTCGAGGCGGATGCGGCGCTCGCTCTGCGGCAGCGTCATCGTGCTGCGTCCGCCGGCGGCGAGCAGGTCGAAGGCGACGAACGAGGCCGGCGTCTCGGCCGCGAGCCGGGCGATGCGCGAGGCGGCCGGGTGGACGCGCTGCTGCAGGGCGTCGAAATCGAGCGAATCGCCGCGCACGACGACGATCTCGCCGTCGAGCACCACGCCCTTCGGCAGCCCCGCGTCGAGCGCCGCCTCGAGCTCGGGAAAGTAGCGGTTGAGCGGCTTGCGATCGCGGCTTTGGATGACGGTGCCGCTGCCAGTGCGAAAGACGATGGCCCGGAAACCGTCCCACTTCGGCTCGAACAGAAAGCCCCCGCCCTCGGGCAATTCGAGCGCGACCTTGGCGAGCATCGGGTCGATCGGTTCGGGCAGTGCGGCAGACGGCATGGGAGCTCGACCTGAGTCGCGCCGGCGGCGCGGTAGGGCAGCGTAGCGCGAAAGGCTGCCACACAATCCTTCGCGACGACAACACGACGGAGACGCCGCGATGACACCCACTTCCCGCATGACGGTGACCGGGCTCACCCGCCGCACCTGGCTCGGCGCCGTTCTGCTCGGCGCCGCTGCCGCGGGCCTCCTCGCCGGCTGCGCATCCGACCGCACACCGAGCTCGATGACGACGCCGCCGATCGTCTTCGTCCACGGCAACGGCGACAGCGCCGCGCTCTGGATGGCGACCGAGTGGCGCTTCGAATCGAACGGCTGGCCGCACGACCGGCTGTTCGCGATCGACATCCCCTACCCACTGGCGCGCGACGTCGACGCCGTGCCGCAGCCCGGCCGGAGCTCGGCGGCCGAGAACCGCGATTTCCTCGCCGCCGAGGTCGACCGGGTGCTGAAGGCGACCGGCGCGAGCCAGGTGGTGCTGATCGCGAATTCGCGCGGCGGCAACGCGGTGCGCAACTACATCGCGAGCGGCGGCGTGGCGAAGGTGTCGCACGCGATCCTCTGCGGCACGCCGAACCACGGCGTCTGGGCCGACCCGCAGCTGCGCCCGGGCAACGAGTTCAACGGCGCCGGCCGGTTCCTCGCGGGCCTGAACGCCCCGAAGCCGCCGAACGGCAACGAGGTCACGCCCGGGCCGAAATGGCTGACGATCCGCTCGGACGCCAACGACAAGTACGCCCAGCCCGACGGCGCCTGGATTGGCGCGAAGGGCACGCCGACGCACGTCGGCTTCGACGGCCCGGCGCTGCGCGGCGCCGAGAACGTCGTCATCGCCGGCATCGACCACCGCGAAACCGCCTACGGGCCGCAGGCGTTCGAGGCGGCCTACCGCTTCCTGACCGGCAACTTGCCGACCGGCACCCGCATCGCGCGCCAGCCGAGGGTCGTGCTCGACGGTGTCGTCAGCGGCTTCGGCGTCGACAACACCGGCGGCACGGCGCCGAGCAACCTGCCGCTCGTCGGCGCGAGCGTCGAGGTCTACGCCGTGGACCCGCAGACCGGCGAACGCCTGGGCGCGGCGCTGCACCGCCAGACGGTCGGCGCGAACGGCCGCTGGGGGCCGTTCGCCGCCGATTCGGCAACCCACTACGAGTTCGTCGTCAGCGCCCCGGGCCATGCGACAAGCCACGTCTACCGGTCGCCGTTCCCGCGCTCGTCCGAGCTCGTCCATTTCCGGGCCGACCGCATCGCCGACACCGACAAGGCCGCGCCGGCGGTCGTCGTGTTCGCCCGGCCGACGGGCTACTTCGGCGTGCCGCGCAACGCGATCTCGCTCGACGGCAAAAGCCCGCCGGACGGCATTGCGACCGGCGTCGCGGGCGTGTCGTCGGTCAGGATCACACCGACCGGCGCCGCCGGCCGGCCGGTCGCGGCGAGCTTCGACGCCGAGCGCATCGTTGGGCGGACCTGGCCGACGGCGAACAACGAAACGACGCTGATCGAGCTCAGCTACTGACCGGGCGCCGGACGCGGCAGCGCCCCGTGCAAAACGATGCGCTGCAGGTTCGCGGCCGTCTGCTCGAAGAACGCCGGGTCGTCGAGCGTCTTGCCGGTCAGCGCCTGCACCTGGACGGCGAAGTCGGCGTAGTGCTGGGTCGTCGCCCAGATCGTGAAGATCAGGTGCTCCGGGTCGACCGTCGCGAGCCGGCCGGCTTCGATCCAGTCGCGGATCACCGCCGACTTGCGCTCGACGATCTCGTGCAGTTCGCGGCCGAGCTCGTCGCGCAACAACGGTGCGCCCTGGATCAGCTCCAGGCAGAAGAGCCGCGAGGCTTCCGGGCTGTCGCGCGAGACCGCGAGCTTGCGGCGGATGTAGTGGCGAATCGCCTGTTCCGGATCCTGCTCGGCGCTGAACTCGCGCAGCGGCGCCAGCCAGACGCCGAGCAGGTCGCGCAGCACCGCGACGTAGAGCTCTTCCTTGTTGGCGAAGTAGTAGAGCAGGTTGCTCTTCGAGACCCCGGCGCGGAGTGCGACCTGATCGACCGTGGTCCCGTGCAGGCCGAAACGCGAGAAGAGCGAGAGGCCCGCGGCCAGCACCGCGGCGCGCTTGTCCCGGACCGGCGGAACGTTTTTTTTCTCTGCCACCGGCCTCGTCTCTCTCGCACAATCGAAAGGCGCAGTGTCCCACGGCTGAACGGTCGCGGGTCGGTGTTTGTCCAGATGGTCAAACTGGCACGGCGCATGCATAGTTCTCCCGCATCGACGCGGCATGCGACATCCCGGTGCGTCCGGGTCGCCCGCAACCCAAGGAGCGAGTCATGACGGATGTCCGGATCAACGGCGAGCGGCTCTGGTCGAGCCTGATGGAGATGGCGAAGATCGGCGCGACGCCGAAGGGCGGCGTCTGCCGGCTCGCGCTGACCGACCTCGACAAACAGGGCCGCGACCTCTTCGTGCAGTGGTGCCGCGACGCCGGCTGCAGCGTCAAGGTCGACAAGATGGGCAATATCTTCGCCCGCCGCCCGGGCCGGAACAACGCGCTCGCCCCGGTGGGCACCGGCAGCCACCTCGACAGCCAGCCGACGGGCGGGCGCTTCGACGGCGTCTACGGCGTGCTCGCCGGGCTCGAGGTGATCCGCACCCTGAACGACCACGGCATCGAGACCGAGCGGCCGGTCGAGGCGTCGGTCTGGACCAACGAGGAAGGCTCGCGCTTCGCGCCGGCGATGGTCGCGTCCGGCGTCTACGCGGGCGTCTTCACGCTCGACTACGGGCTCTCGCGGACCGACCCGGACGGCAAGACGATGGGCGAGGAGCTCGCGCGCATCGGTTACGCCGGGCCCGAGCCCGTCGGCGGGCGGCCGGTGCATGCGTTCTTCGAGACGCACATCGAACAGGGGCCGATCCTCGAGGCCGAAGGCCAGACGATCGGTGTCGTCACCGACGCGCAGGGCCAGCGCTGGTACGAGCTCACCTTGACCGGCCAGGACTCGCACGCCGGCCCGACGCCGATGCCGGTGCGCCGCGACGCGCTGCTCGGTGCCGCGAGAGTGATCCAGCTCGTCAACGAGATCGGCCTCGCGCACGCCCCGCTCGCGGTCTCGACCGTCGGCATGATCAACAGCTACCCGAATTCGCGCAACGTCATCCCGGGCAAGGTGTTCCTCACGGTCGACTTCCGCTGCCCGGACAACGACCAGTTGACGCAGATGGATGCCGAACTCAGGGCGGGCGTCGCGAAGATCGCCGAAGCCGGCCGGCTCGAGCACGACCTGAAGCAGATCTTCCAGTACGACTGCGTGCACTTCGACGAGAGCTGCGTCAGAACAGTCCGCGCCGCTGCCCAGCGCCTCGGCTACGTCACCCGCGACATCGTCTCGGGCGCAGGCCACGACGCCTGCTACATGAGCAAGGTCACGCCGACCGCGATGGTCTTCGTGCCCTGCATCGGCGGCATCAGCCACAACGAGATCGAAGACGCCAAGCCCGAGTGGATCGAGGCCGGCGGCAACGTGCTGTTGCAGGCGATGCTCGCGAAGGCGAACGAGCTGCCGGTGGTCGGGCAGAGTTCCGAAACCTTGGCCGTCGCCTGAATCCCCGTTTCAAGGAGTCACCCCATGAGCGTTCTGATCCGCGGCGGCACCGTCGTCAATGCCGAATCCAGCGTCCGCGCCGACGTGCTCTGCGAAGGCGGGCTGATCGTCGCGGTCGGCCCCGACCTGACGGCTCCCGCCGGCTGCCAGATCGTCGATGCCGGCGGCGCCCTCGTCATGCCGGGCGGCATCGACCCGCACACGCACATGGAGCTGCCCTTCATGGGCACGGTGACGAAGGACGACTTCTACACCGGCACCGCGGCCGGCGTCTCGGGCGGCACGACGATGGTGATCGACTTCGTCATCCCCGACCCGAAGCAGCCGCTGATGGACGCCTGGAAGAACTGGAACGGCTGGGCCGAAAAGTCGGCCGCCGACTACAGCTTCCACGTCGCCGTCACCTGGTGGGACCCGAGCGTGCACGCCGACATGGGCACCCTCGTGCGCGAGCACGGCGTGAACAGCTTCAAGCACTTCATGGCCTACAAGAACGCGATCATGGCCGACGACGAGACGCTGGTGAACAGCTTCGCCCGCGCGCTCGAGCTCGGTGCGCTGCCGACGGTGCACGCCGAGAACGGCGAGCTCGTCTTCCAGATGCAGAAGAAGATCCTGGACTCGGGCATCACCGGCCCGGAAGGCCATCCGCTCTCGCGGCCGCCCGCGGTCGAGGCCGAGGCCGCCGAACGCGCGATCCGCATCGCCGAAGTGCTCGGCACGCCGCTCTACATCGTCCACGTGTCGTGCCAGGATTCGGTCGACGCGATCATTCGCGCCCGCAGCCACGGCCAGCGCGTCTACGGCGAGGTGCTGGCAGGGCACTTGACGATCGACGAATCGGTCTATCGCAACCCGGACTGGAACGTGGCCGCCGCCCATGTGATGAGCCCGCCGTTCCGCGCCAAGTCGCACCAGGACGCGCTCTGGGGCGCGCTCGCCGCCGGCCACCTGCACACCACCGCGACCGACCACTGCGCCTTCTGCGGCGAGCAAAAGGGCATGGGGCGCGCCGACTTCAGCAAGATCCCGAACGGCTGCGCCGGCGTCGAGGACCGCATGTCGGTGATCTGGGACGCCGGCGTCAACACCGGGCGGCTCACGCCGAACGAATTCGTCCGCGTCACCTCGACCAACTGTGCGCAGATCTTCAACCTCTATCCGCGGAAGGGCGCGATCCAGCCCGGCAGCGACGCCGACCTCGTCGTCTGGGACCCGAGCGCGACCAAGACCATCACGACGGCGGGCAGCGTCTCGAACGTCGGCTACAACATTTTCGAGGGACGCAAGGTGATGGGCCTGGCCAAGGTGACGGTCTCGCGCGGCAAGGTCGTCTGGATGGACGGCGAACTGCGCACCGAGAAGGGGGCCGGCCGCTACGTCAAGCGCCCGGCCTTCGCGCCCATGTTCGGGGCCCTGAAGCGCCAGGCCGAACTGCACCTGCCGCAGCCGGTCGCCCGCGCGGCCTGACGACATGCCGGCCCCCGACATCCGCCCGGCGCGCCTCGACGCCTGCCAGTACGCCGCCAACTTCGCCGACGCCCACCCGCCGCTGACGGCCGCGCAGGCGCTGATCGAGGCCGACCGCTGCTACTACTGCTTCGATGCGCCCTGTGTCCAGGCCTGCCCGACGGGCATCGACATCCCGTCGTTCATCCGCCGCATCAGCGAAGACAACGTCCGCGGCGCCGCCAAGGCGATCCTGGAGGCCAACGTCTTCGGCGGCATGTGCGCCCGTGTCTGCCCGACCGAGGTGCTGTGCGAGGACGCCTGCGTTCGCAACACCCTCGAGGACAAGCCGGTCGAGATCGGCCTGCTGCAGCGGCATGCGACCGACGGCATCGCGGCGAAGCCGGGCGCCCCGCTCTTCCAGCGCGCCGAGCCGACGGGCAAGCGCATCGCCGTCGTCGGCGCCGGGCCGGCCGGGCTCTCGTGCGCGCACCGCGCGGCGCTGCTCGGCCACGCCGTCACCGTCTTCGACGCGGCGCCCAAGCCGGGGGGCCTGAACGAATACGGCCTGGCGAGCTACAAGACGGTCGGCGACTTCGCGCAGCGCGAGATCGACTGGCTGCTGTCGATCGGCGGCATCGAGATCCGCCACGGCCTGCGCCTCGGCGAACAGTTGACGCTCGCTGGCCTGACGGACGAGTACGACGCCGTCTTCCTCGGCATCGGCCTCGGCGGCGTCAATGCGCTGGGCCTCGCCGACGAGCGCACG
>CAZZWY010000022.1:3979-17762 GCA_964657785.1 uncultured Acetobacteraceae bacterium | reverse complement strand
GTGTTGTCGCGCATCAGCTCGTAGGTGCGCAGCATCAGCTCGGCGAAGTCGACGACGCCCTCGCGCACGCACTGCGCTTCGTAGGCGCGGTAGACCTCGACCATCACCCGCGTCGTCTCGTCGCCGATCTCGATGTCGTCGGGGCGCTGGCCGTCGTCCTTGCGCGCCGCGATGAACCAGCTGATCTGCTTCGGGACGTAGCGCTCCTCGTCGAGGTTCATCGCCTTGACGACGCGCTTGACGGCCGAGAGCTGGTCCGCCGTGTCGAGAATCTGAAAGCCCTGCGGCAGATTGGCGAGCTTCCAGTGCGCCCGCAGGAAGCGGTTGCAAAGCCCGTGAAAGGTGCCGATCCACATGCCGCGGACGGGGATCGGCAGCATCGCGCCGAGCCGCGTCAGCATCTCCTTCGCCGCCTTGTTGGTGAAGGTGACGGCCAGGACGCCGCCGGGCACGAGCTGGCCGGTCTGGATCAGCCAGGCGATGCGCGTGGTCAGCACCCGGGTCTTGCCCGAGCCGGCGCCGGCGAGGATGAGCGCCGGGTGCGGCGGCAGGGTGACCGCCGCGAGCTGCTCGGGGTTGAGGTTCTGCAGCAGCGGCGAAGGCGCGCCGCCGGGGGCTTCCTCCGCCGTGTCGTGGGACGAATGGGTCGGCATGGCCCGATTGTCGGGCAGGCGCCCGGTTCAGGTCTTTGGTTCGACGCCCTCGAAGACTTCGTCGGCCCGCAGCGCTAGAATTCCCTGTTTCGACGGCAAGGCACTCCACCGGCCTCGCTGCTCTTGACGAACCCACGTTGTCCTCCGACCTCCTGCTCGAAATCGGCGTTCCCTTCCGGCGTGACGGCGACCGGTTGCTGGTCGAAGCGCAGGCGTTGAACGGGCTGCGTCTCTGGGCCCGGCACTTCGACCATGTCACGGTGTGCGCCAACGAATTGCCCACCGGCTCGGCCGACCACTCCTCGGTGGTCTGGGGCGATCCTGCGGCCTTGATCGCCGACGGGCGCCTGCGCCTGGAGCCGTTGCCCTGGAGCTATCACCCGCGCGACCATTTCCGGCACCACCGCGCGGTGGCGAAGCGCCTGGCGCAGCTCGTGTCCAGCCATCGCTACCTCTGCTTTTCCACCCTCGGAGCGTTCGGCGCCTGGGGCAGCGTCGCGGCCGCGCAGGCACGCGCGCAGGGCCGGCCGCACAGCATCTGGCTCGACTGGGTGCTGCACGCGATGGACACCTCGGGTGCGGCCCGGCTGAAGGACCGCCTCAAGAACGCCCTGGTTTCCCGACTCACCAAGCGCGAGACCGACCGGACGATCCGGGGCTGCGCGCTCGGTCTTTTCCACGGGCAGACGGTCTACGACGCCTACGCGCCGATCTGCCCGCATCCGGAGCTGGTGCACAACGTCCACATCCACCCGGAAGACACGCTCTCCGTGCCGGCGCTCGCCGCCAAGCTCGCGGGCCAGCGATCGCGGTCGACCTTGCGGATCGGCTATGTCGGCCGGGTTCATCCGATGAAGGCGCCGTTGCAGTGGCTCGACGCCGTCGAAGCCGCCATTGTCGAGCTCGGGCCGGATCGCGTCCAGGCGACCTGGCTCGGCGACGGGCCGCTGCTCGAAGAAGCCCGCGCCCGCGTGACGCGTCTCGGGCTCGACGCCTCCATCGTCTTCGCCGGCTTCGTCTCCGATCGCGCCGCGCTGCTCGCCTTTCTGCGCGAACAGGACGTGATGCTCTTCTGCCACGTGACGCCGGAGTCGCCCCGCTGCCTGCTCGAGTCGCTCGTCTCGGCGACACCGCTGGTCGGCTACGACAGCGCCTTCGCCCGGGAACTCGTCGGCACGCGCGGCGGCGCCCTGCTCGGCCCGATCGGCGAGCCGGCGGTGCTCGCCGGGCACCTGGTCGGGCTCGCGAACGACCGGGAACGGCTGGCCGCGCTGACGACGGCCGCCGCGAGCAGCCGCTCGCTCTACAACGACGAAGCGGTGTTCGCGCACCGGAGCGAGCTGATCAAGCGCTATCTCGTTTGAGTGCGAGCGCCGGCGGCGGCCCTCACGATTCGTCCACCACCGCCTTGGCGCCGACCGGCCCCTCGCCCCGACCCAGCTGAAAGAAGATGCACGCGGCCATCACCGAGAAGAGGCCGGCGCAGAGATAGGTGGCGTGGAACATGTGCATCAGCCCCTCGCCCGACGTCGGCAGGGGCGTGCCGCCGAAGCCGGCAAGCAGCGCGCCCGCCGCAGCCACGCCGAGGCTCATCGACAGCTGCATCACCACCGAGAGCAGGCTGTTGCCGCCGCTCGCCCGCGGCGGGTCGAGGTCGCCGAGCGTCAGGGTGTTCATCGCCGTGAACTGCATCGAGTTGACCAGGCCGAAGAACCCCAGCTGAATCAGGATCAGCGCATGCGGCGTGCCACGGCCGACGAGCGCGAAACTCGCGATGAAGAGGCCGAGCAGCAAGGTGTTGACGACCAGCACCCAGCGATAGCCGAATCGCTCGATCAGCCGCACGGCGAAGAGCTTGATCAGCATCGCGCCGAGCACCGTCGGCACCATGCTCAGGCCGGCACGGGTCGGCGAGTAGCCGAGCCCGAGCTGCAGGAACAGCGGCGTCAGGAACGGCATCGCGCCGCTGCCCATGCGCGAGAACAGGTTGCCGAGGATGCCAATCGAAAACGTCGGGATCTTGAAGAGTTCGAGGCTGAACAGCGGGTCGGCGACGCGCGCGGCATGCAGCCAGTACCCCGCCATCGCGGCCAGGCCGCCGACGACCAGCAGGATCGACAGCGGCACGCTCAGCTCGTGTTCGCCGAGCCCCTGCAGGCCGAGCGACACCATGATGAGACCGACCGAAAAGAGCAGGAAGCCGGACCAGTCGAAGCGCCGACCGAAGGCGCCGAACAGGTTCGGCATGAAGCGCAGCGCCGCGAAGATGCCGATCAGGCCGACCGGCAGGTTGATCAGGAAGACCCAGTGCCAGCTCGCCACCTCGACCAGCCAGCCGCCGAGCGGCGGCCCGACGAGCGGCCCGACCAGACCCGGGATCGTCACGAAGGAAAGCACCTTCAGCAGCTCGTCCCGCGGGAAGGCCCGCAGGATAGTCAGCCGGCCGACCGGCAGGAGCAGCGCCCCGCCGACGCCCTGCGCCACCCGCGCGGCGACCAGCCACGGCAGCGACGGCGACAGCGCGCAGAGCAGCGAGCCGACGCTGAACATCCCGATCGCGGCGATGAAGGTGTCGCGCGTGCCGAAGCGGTCGGCGAGCCAGCCCGAGGCGGGGATGAAGAGGGCGACGGTCAGCAGATAGGCGATCACCACCGACTGCATCTTCAGCGGGCTCTCGCCGAGATCGCGCGCCATCGCCGGCAAGGTCGTGTTGAGGATGGTGCCGTCGAGCGTCTGCATGAAGAACGCGATCGCGACGACCCAGGGCAGCATCCGCGCGGTGGCGGCGTCGAGCGGTTGCGGCGGTGCGGCGGCGCCGGGCGCTGTCGCGCTCGCGTGACCGGCGGCGGGCGGGGTGGTGGAGGACATGCACCGAGTTTACGGAGCCGCAACCATCCACCGACGCAAGCCGCTGGCGCTGCGTGCCGGGCGCGCCCGGCAGCGCCCTGATGACGCCGACCGTCCCGACCGTCGTCGCGCCCGGCATCGCCCTGATCGAACTCGACACGGCAGTCGACCGCTTCCCTCCGATGGCAGAACCCATTGAACGGCCAGATTGGCGTCCACGACCACCCTCACCGCGCGGGTGACAACGCGACGCACCCGAGGGGGCCGCGCGCTCAACCAGGGGTGGCGGCTGCCAACTGCATTCGTGTCGCGCGGGCCGTATCGGCCGCGGCAGCGACCGGGTTGTCCATCGCCCGATGGCACGCGGCACGCGCCAGGAGCGCCGCAGCCAGGGCCGGGCTCTTCTGCGGATCCTCCTGGGCCTCGCGAAGTGCCACGGCCTGCGCAATGTAGGCGCAGCCGCGGCGGCCTGCCCGGCATCGAGCAGCGCCCGACCCGAGACTTCGGTGGCTTCCGCTTGGGCCTGCCATGCATAGCGCCGCTCAGCCCGCGACTCGACAACTTTCATGACACCCGCGGCGACGGCCCGCGCTTCGTCGCCCCGGCCGGCATCCCACAAAAGCCGCGCCTCCTCGGCCTGCCGGCGTGCAGCCGCCAGAGGCTTCGGCGCCGCGCCAGGCGAGGCCATTGGGCCCTGGCGCAGGTCTTCGAGAGCTCGACCCGCCTGGCCGGTGGCCCGCCAGTCGCGGCGGTGAGCCATGCGAGCGGTATCGACCATTCAGGTACATGTTGAACATCATTCCGGACAACTCGAATTGTGCGTCCGGCAGGCCAGCGAGTTCATGCTGGATGCGCTCGGCGCCGCAGTCGAGCGACTCGTGCGCGGTCGAAGCCGCGAACCGCCATTGCCCTCGAGCAGCTTGGCGATGCCGAAATCGAGCAGAGAGACCCGGGCGCCGGCGCTGACGAGACTGTGGCTCGGCTTCAAGCGGGGACGCACGAGTGAGCTCATGATGTGGTCGCGCGATGACGTATGCCAGCCTGGAGTTGCAGGGGCCCCTCGCTTCTGACGAGATGGCGGCGCCAGGCCAGACATTCATCGTCACGAACCGCGCGTGCCGTCGGTTGCAACGGCTCGACGCGGCATCCGCGCCGTCAGAGCGGCTGGATCGCGATGTCGATGATCGCCGGGCCCTGCGGGCCGCCGATATACGACGCCGCATAGTTCGACGTGCTCGGATTGCGATACAGGAGGTAGTCGGCATTGAACTTCAGTTGCTGGCTGAAGATCACCCACGGTTCGCCGGGAACGATCTGGGCAGCGACCAGGACCAGGCCATCGTCGCCCCCCGCGATGTCCATCGCGACACCCGGCGTCAGATCGAACGCCGGATAGCCGATGCCGCGCACCACGCCGTCGTCGGCCGGCGATTGCGCGGTCAACAGCGAGCCGCCGTTCACCGGATCGACCACGTAGCCATAGAGCGTGGCGCTGGTCGCACCGGCATAGCTGTGGCCGTACGCAGCCGCCACGACGCTCGGCATGCCCAACGGCTGGTCGTAGATGAAGCCGGTGATCACCTCCCCGGTGACCACTGCGCCGGTGGCGACGTCGATGCGCAGGTTGGCGCCGGTGTCGCTGATCACCCGCAGACGGTCCTCGACCGGGTCGAAGTCGACCGAGAACTTCGTGCCGGTCAGGCCGCTGTACGGCGAGGTCGCGTCGGCCGGGTCGGCGGCGAGCGTCGAGACGCGCGTCGCGGCACCGGTGGTGGTGTCGAGGGTGACGATGCGTGCGCTGCTGGTCAGGCCGTAGAGCCGCTTGTCGGTCTGCCGGTAGTCGAAGCCGAGCACCGTCTCGCCGGCGTCGAGGCCGGTGATCGGCAGCGTCGACGTGATCGTGCCGGGCGCCGCCGCGTCGAACAGCAGGAGCTTGGCGCCGTCGGCGGTGAGGGCCACGATCGTCACGACCAGCGGCTGGCTCAGCGCGAGGCCGAGCACGGCTTCGCCGCCGGCTGTTCCGCCTGTTCCGCCGATCGTGCCGAGGTCGACCGCGGCGCCCCCCGCGCTGAGCGGCACGGTGTAGAGATGGATGCTGCCCGCGACCGTCAGGGCCGCGTAGGCGTTGTTGTTGCGGGCATCGATGCTGAAGCCGCCGACGGTGGCGGCGCTCACGCCGAGCGGCACGGGCGTGCTCAGCGTGCCGTCGTTCAAGGCCTGCAGCCAGATCGTTCCGGTGCTGCCGTCGATGTCGTAGAGGTGGGTCGACACCGCCCCGGGCAGGGCGTTGGTGTGCGCGACCGCGGCGATCCTGGCCGTGGCGCCGTCGAGCGGCGTGTCGGTCACCGTCGCGCCGTTGCCGACGTTGACGTGCAGGTTCTGACCGGTGTCGCTGACGATGCGCAGCCGGTCGCTGACGCCGTTGTAGCCGATGCCGAAGCGGGTGCCGTCGAGCTTGGTGAACGGGCGGTTGTCGCCGATGGCCGGCGTCAGCGCCGCCGTCAGGGTGGCGATGCCGGTGGACGGATCGACCCGGTAGACGTTGCCGAGGCTGCCGATGGCGTAGAGCTTGCCGTCGACGGGACGGAAATCGAGGCCGAGCAAGGTGTCGCCAGCCGCCAGGCCGGTGACTGCGATGCTGCCGACGAGCGTGGCCGGCGCGGTGCGGTTGAACGAGACCAGCTTGCCCGACGCGGTGAGAGCGACGGTGTCGCCGACCGCGACCGTCGCGCCGGCCATGGGCGTCGTTGGCGTGGTCGACGAAGCGCTTCCACCGCCACCGTCACCGCCGCAGGCGATCAGCATCGCGGCGGTGACGAGGGCAAACAGGCCGCCGCGAAGCGCGCCCGAGGGACGTGAAGGTAGGCGCATGCTGGCTCTCATTGGGCGGGCACGACGTCGAACGCCGCATCGACGCGACCCGTGCGGGGCCCCGAGGCGAAACCGTCGGGGGCCACGTTGTGGAAGACGGCGCCGACGATGGACACGTGGCGGGTGCCGTTCGCATCGGCGGCGCCGAACTGCACGGCGCGGCACGCGTCCACGCCATCGCAGCCGAACGACTCGAAGATCGCGCCCGAGCTGCCGAACGCCGGCATCATTCGCACCCGAACGACGTTGCCGTCCGCATCGGTGTCGATGAACGGGCCGTAGTACGAGCCAAAGTTGAAATAGATCTCCTGGCCGCCGCTGTCGAGTGGCGTGGTGGTGAGCGGCACCGACGGGTCGTTGCACAGCTGGTAGGTCCACTGCGGCGTGTCGTCGGGCACGAGCTGGGCCATCACGAAAGAACCGGTGCAGGCCGGCGCGTCGGCGACGGTCACGTAGTTGTACGTGATGTTGGAATAGGTGATGAGGCGCAGCGACGCCTTCAGCCGCACCGGCGTCTCCGTCGTCAGGCTGCCGTCGGCGGCGACGGCGCGCAGCACGGTGCCGTCCAGCGAGACGGTGCGCGTGGCGGTCTGGGCGCGGCCGAAGTTCATGTTGACGGTCGTCGGGCCGATCGTCACGCCCTGGCAAGCGGCGCCGCGGCATTCGGCGGTGACGCTGCCGGAGCCATCGGCGCTCGGCACGACGGCGGTGATGCTGACGAGCGTTGCCTGGTTGAGAACGATGCTGACGCCGTTGCTGCTGTAGTCCGAATAGGTCGACGCGCCTTCCTGGCCACCGATCGTGCCGGAGATGTTCATCGCCTCCACCGGGCCCGAGTTGTCGACGCATTGCCAATCGACGCTGCCGTCGGCGCCGATCGTGTGCACGTAGCCGACGAAGCACGGCAGAACCGCCAGCGTCACGTCCGGCACCGTCGTCGCGACACGACCGGTGGCCGTCGCGCTGCCGCCCGCGCCCGTCAGGGTGGCCGTCGTGAAGGTCACGCTCCGCGTCGTGTCGAACGCGGCCTGGCCGAGCACGAGGCCACCACAGCCCGACCCGCTGCAGGTGTATTGCGTCCCATCGGCGGTGGCGTAGACGGCGTCGAGCAGGGAATCGCCCCGCACGCGCAAGGTCAGCGTCTCGCCGCTGGTCTGCGCGAAGACGTGGTCGAGCACGCCGGCATCCGAAGGGTCCGTGGTCGAGCTCGTCGTCGCCGGGCAAAAGCGCGTCGTCGCGCCGCCGAGGGCGAGCGTCACCTGGCCGCGGCGGCACTGCTGCTGCCGCTGCACGAAGGCTTGCAGCAGCGCGCTGTAGCGGTCCGGTCCTATCTCGGCGATGCGCGCGTTCAGAGCGACGAGCGTGTCCCACATCGTGTCGCCGGCGACCGGCTCGAACGCGGTGGTGATGAAGCTCGCGGCGCCCGAGCGCACGTGCACCTGCAGCGTGTTCTCGAGGAAGTCGGTGGCATCCGCCTGGGCCCGTGCGATCTCCGCGTCGTTGATCAGCGCGATCTGCGCGGCGCTGGCGTCGCCGTAGTCGTTGAAGGCGTCGAGCGCGGCCTGGCCGAACAGCGCGATCGTCAGCAAGGTCGTGAGCCGCGTGATGTTGGCCCGCCCGATGGCGGTGGCGACGCTGAAGTTCCCGTCGTTCAGCGACGCGACCATGTAGGGCGCGCCGAGCTCCAGGGTCGACACGGCGTAGCGTGTCGACGGGTTGCCCGACACCGCGTTCGTCCGCGACGGGCCGCTCGCTCCCTTGGCGCTGATGTTGAAGGTCTGCAGGGTGCGGCCGTCGGGTGTCGCGTACCCGTTGAGTTCGTTGGGCACCGGTCGGGTCTGGTCCGGCGGGCCGCCGCCCCCGCAGGCAGCGAGCAGGCCGGCCGCCAGCGCGAGCGCCGCGGCGATGCGCGCGCCGGGGAATCGTCTCGGGGGCCGCGACCCGCGGTTCGGTTCACTTCGCATCGAATGCATAGCTCATGCTCAGAAAGTACGCGCGCGGCGCACCCGGACCGACGAAGGTGGTGCTTTGCCAGTCGCTCGAGTTGTAGTTCCAGCCGCTCGGGCCGATCACGCCGTTGATCGACGGCGAGAACGGGTTGATGCCGAGCCGGCCGGCGGAGGCGTAGCGGCGGTCGAAGAGGTTCGTCACCTGCAGCCCGATCGAGAACCGGGACGTGACCTGGTAGCTGCCGTCCAGGTTGAACACGGTGTAGCTCGGCAGGGTGCCCTTGTCGCGGAAGTCGCGACCCCGGCGCACGAAGAGCTGCTGATAGCTGCCGGTGCAGTTGTCGTTGCAGTAGTAGTAGCCGGTCTGCTGGTCGCTGCCGTACGGCTGATGCTGGTTGTTCTCGTTGCCGCGCACGAACGACGACGAGCGAAAGACCACGCCGAGGCCGAGTTTCAGCGCCGGCGTCGCGTTCCAGTGCACCGTGCCGTTGAACGAATGCTGAGGAATGCCCGGCAGGCGCGCACCGGGGTCGACGCGGGTGTCGAGGTAGGTGCCGCGGCCCTGGTTGGCATAGGTGCCGGGGGTGGGCAGGAAGCGGCTCGTGATCGAGTTGCCGCTGTAGACCGGCTGCGAGTTCTGGTCGAAATCGGCCGAGCTGTTGTGCGGGCTGGCGGTGTAGAAGGTCGACTGGAACGTGGCATCGACGTAGGAGTAGCCGAGCTTCATGTCGAACGGGCCGATCGCCCCGTCGAGCCCGAGCTCGAAGCCCTGGCGGCGCGTCTTGCCGATGGTGTCGAAGTAGCTGCGGTTGTCGCCGACGCCGACGAAGTAGAGGTCGTCCTTCAGGTCGGTGCGGAAGACGCTGGCATTCCAGTTCCAGCGATCGCTCAGGCGGCCGCGCGCGCCGACCTCGCCGGACGTGGAACGGATCTGCGGCAGATACGGGTCGCCCGAGAGCGTCGTCGGCAAATTGCATCCCGTGCCGAGCAGGCTCGCCGGGATGCTGCCGAAGTTGGTCGTTCCGAGGATGAACGGGACCGGCGTCGGATTGAACGCACAGCCGAGTTCGACGACCGACGGCGTGCGCGCGCCGCGGCCGAGGTTGCCGTAGAGGTTCAGCTGCGGGTCGGGCAGCCAGTTGACGCCGACCGACGGGTTGAACGACCGGTAGATGAAGTCCTCGGCGGTGCGCGTCGTCGGGTCGATCTCGTCCGAGCGCAGCTCGTGCAGTTCGCGAGTGCCTTCGGACGTGCGCACCAGCAGGTCGCTCGCCGTCTCGGTGTGGTTGTAGCGCGCCGTGGCGGTGAAGTGCAGGTTCGGCCGCGCAGACCAGGTTTCGCTGAAGTAGAGGCTCTTCGTGGTCTCAACGCCGCTGAAATCGTTGCCGGGCACGTCGTGCGACGCGGCGTAGTACTGTCTGTAGATGGTGCTCGGGGTGGTCGGGTCGTCCGAGATCGGTGCGCCGTAGACGCGGTGGGCGGCGTCGATCAGGCCGAGCCGCTGCGTCATCAAATAGCTGGCGCGGCTGCGGTCGATGGAGGCCCCGAGCATGAACTTGTGCTGCTCGAGGTTCCAGTTGGATTGCAGCGCGAAGCCGTCTGTCGTCTGGCGCAGCGAGGTCGAGGTCAACAGGCCGATCGGCGTGCCCGGCACCACGCCAGGGGCATCGAACTGGCCTCCGTACGCGGCCGACGCGCCGTCGCGGGGGAAGCTGCCGTAGTTGCTCTCCGGGTCGGGCACCGCGTCGCGGGTGGGCGACATGTCTGAGAAGCCTTCGTAGATATCGCCGTTCAAGCCGGTGCGGTTGCTCTTTCGCCGGTAGGCATGCGTCGTGACGTTCCAGGTGTCGGTCACGTCGAACGCGCCGCTGAGCATGAACTGCACGAGGCGGTTCCTGCTGCGGTCGGGCGAGGTGTAGACCGTCTGCGGCCGCTGCTGGTAGAGCTCGAGCGGCACCAGACCGTTGCCGATGAGCTCGTTGCGGGAGGCGAGCACCGACGCCGTAACCAGGCCGCGCTCGAAGTTGCGGTCGCCGCGGGCATAGATCTGCCCGACCCGCGAGGGCGAGTCGTCGCGCCATCCTTTCTCGTGGAACAACGTGAGCGCGCCGAAGCCGGCCCACCCGTCGACGTTGCCGCCGCCGGAGAGCTGCAGCTGCCGGCGCCCCCACGAGCCGCCGAGCACCGACGCCTCGACGCCCGGCGCGGTGAAGCCGCTCTTCGTACGCACCGAGATCGCGCCGCCGAGCGTGTTCAGGCCGAAGATCGGGTTGGAGCCGGGAAACACGTCGAAACGTTCGATCGCGTTGACGGGGATCAGGTCCCAGTTGACGACGTCGCCGAACGGCTCGTTGACCCGCACGCCGTCGAAGAACACCGACAGGCCCTGCGGCGTGCCGATCTGCGGGCTGGCCGTGAAGCCGCGGTAGTTCACGTCCAGCTGGAACGGGTTGCCGGCGTAGTCGTTCACGCTCACGCCCTGCATCTGCGTGTTCATGTAGTCGGCGATGTTCAGCGCCCGCGACGCCTTGATCTCCTCCTTGGTGGCGCTCTGGATGTTGGCCGGAATCTGGTCCTTGGTGATCGCCAGGCCCGGCAGCGGGCCGACGTCGATCAGGCGCTGGCCGCGCACGACCACGTGGCCGAGCGTGCTGGCGGACGCCGCGGGCGCCGCAGCGGCCGCCGGCTCTTCCGGCGTGGCCGCGCGTGAAGGACCGGCGAGGAAGATCACGAGAATCGCGAGAATCGCGAGGGTTGCGAAAAGCGCCGATGCGCCAGACCACCGGCCGCCCAGTCGAAAATCCCTCGACCATCCTTCGAAGCGCGTTCGCAATGCCGCGCCGTCGCCACTCGCTTGTCGTTCCACACCATCCTCTGTGAAGATGCGTCGCTTTTTGTCGCGAACTGCAATGCGTGGAAGGCTATCGACCGTGGGGCGCGGGCAAAAGGGAAGATTTCCCGTTCGCTACCGAAGCCATCCTGCTGCGCTCGTTCCCTCGGCAGCCCCCGGTCGCGCCAGCGTAGAGTTCGCGTTCCACCGATCGGGGCCCGCGCCATGGAAATCTTCGACTACGACAACGTCCTGCTGCTGCCGCGCAAATGCCGCGTCGAGAGCCGCAGCGAATGCGACCCGAGCCAGCAGTTCGGACCTCGGCGGTTCAAGTTGCCGGTGGTGCCGGCGAACATGAAGACGGTCATCGACGAGCCGATCAGCGAATGGCTCGCCCGCAACGGCTACTTCTACGTGATGCACCGCTTCGACGTCGACAACCTCGCCCATGCCCGCCGGATGCGCGACAAAGGCCTCTTCGTCTCGATCAGCTCGGGCGTGAAGCCGGCCGACCATGCGGTGATCGACCGGCTCGCGGCGGAAGGCGTCGGCGCCGACTACATCACGATCGACATCGCCCACGGCCATGCCGACAGCGTGCAAAAGACGATCGCCCACATCAGGCAGCGCCTGCCGGCGACCTTCATCATCGCCGGCAACGTCGCAACCCCGGAAGCGGTGATCGACCTCGAGAACTGGGGTGCGGATGCGACCAAGGTCGGCGTCGGCCCGGGCAAGGTCTGCATCACGCGGCTCAAGACCGGCTTCGGCACCGGCGGCTGGCAGCTCTCGGCGATGAAGTGGTGCGCCCGGGTCGCGACCAAGCCGATCATCGCCGACGGCGGCATCCGCGACCACGGCGACATCGCCAAGAGCATCCGCTTCGGCGCGTCGATGGTGATGATCGGCTCGCTCTTCGCCGGCCACGAGGAGTCACCCGGCCGGACGATCGATGTCGACGGCAAGCTCTTCAAGGAGTACTACGGCTCGGCCTCCGACCACAACAAGGGCGAATACAAGCACGTCGAGGGCAAGCGCATCCTCGAGCCGATCAAGGGGCGCCTGGCCGACACGCTGCGCGAAATGCGCGAGGACCTGCAGAGCTCGATCAGCTACGCCGGCGGCACGACGCTCGCCGACATCCGCCGGGTCAACTACGTCATTCTCGGAGGCGACAACGCCGGCGAGCACCTGCTGATGTAAGTTCGGCGCGCTCGCCTGCCCGCCGGCATTGACGGGACGTACACATTCTCTTGACAGAATCCTCGTCCAATCCTGGCTGCGCGCGAGCGCCCGGCCGAACTCATTTCCACCCGCAAGGAATTTCGTGAACCATCGCCTGCGACTCGTCCTCGCCACCCTCTTCGCCTGCGCCGGGCTCTTCGCCTGCGGCGGTGGCGGCGGCATCAGCGGCAAGGAAGGGTCGGTGCGCGTCGTCAACGCGACCAGCGATTTCGCGTCGCTCGATCTCTACGAAGGCACCGACCAGGTGCTTTCCGGCACCACGCCCTACAGCGCCAGCGGCTACGTCGACACCGACGCCGACAGCTACACCTTCAACCTCGAAAGCAGCGGCTCGTCGACCGTCGCGGCCACCGTGCAAGGCACGATCGACAAGCGCAAGCACGCGACGGTCGTCGCCTACACCACCGCCGGCGCGCTCAACGCGACCTTCCTGACCGACGAAGAAGGCTCGCCGAGTTCGGGCACCGCCAAGCTGCGCATCTTCAACGCCGCGAACGCCGAGGCCGGTGCGGTCGACGTCTACCTCGTCGGCACGGAGTGCTCGGCGCTGCAGAGCTCGTCGGTGGCGGCGACCGCCAGCAACGTCAGCACCCTGCAGACCGCCTACACGCAGGTCAGCGCCGCCTCGGGGGGCACGCCCTACCACCTCTGCGTGACGGCGACCGGCGACAAGAGCGACGTCCGGCTGGACCTGCCGGCGTTCTCGCTGACGGATCAGCAGATCGTCACCTTGATCCTCGTCCGGACCAGCGGCGGGGTGCTGCTGAACGGCCTGGCGCTCAATCAGCAGAGCACGCTGGTGCAGCAGCTGAACGGCTCGGCGCGGCTGCGCGTGGCGGCGGGCGCGAGCGCGTCGGGGACGATCAGCGTCACCGCGAACAATGTGGCGCTCGGCAGCTACGCCTCGCCCGACGTCGGCGGCTACACGCTGATCCCCGCCGGCCCGCTCACGACCACCATCACGATCAACGACGTCGCCGTGCCTTTCGCGACGCAGACGGCCGGGGCCGGCGCCGACCTGACGCTGCTCGTCGCCGGCAGCGCCGGCGCGCCGGCCGTCAGCCTCCTCACCGACGACAACACGCCCTCCACCAGCACGGCCAAGCCGGTCAAGATCAGGCTCGTCAACGGCTTCAACGGCACGGGCACGATCACGCTCAGCGTCGACGGCACCAATGTCGGCAGCGGCGCGGCGTTCGGCATGGCGTCGTCCTCGGCGCTGGTCTCGGCCAGCAGCCAGACCACCCGGTTGAAGGCGACGAGCAGCGCCGGGCAGCTCTACCTGACCGAGAACAACACCCTGACCTCCGGCAACGTCTTCTCGCTCTTCCTGCTGGGCGACCCGCCGACGCCGCCCGGGCTGGACACCGGCATCCTGCGGGTCGACC
>CAZZWY010000022.1:0-3969 GCA_964657785.1 uncultured Acetobacteraceae bacterium | reverse complement strand
GGGCCTTGCTTGGGGCGGCCCGGCGCGGCGGCCCGTGCCTCGATGGTGCGTTGGAGCCGCGCGGGGGCAACCTACAATCGTCGCCTTCCCTTTCCGCACCGCTGCGCGGTCGCCGGGGTTCGGCAAACGACCGACGATCCGGCCACCGTGCGAGGTCAGCCGACGCTGCCATGACCGAACTCGCCAAGTCCTTCGAACCCGCCGCCATCGAAGCGAAATGGGCGCCGCTCTGGGAGCAGTCGGGGGTCTACGCGCCGACGCTGGATGCGGCGCGGCCATCGTTCAGCATTCAGTTGCCCCCGCCGAACGTTACCGGCACGCTGCACATGGGGCACGGCTTCAACCAGACGATCATGGATGCGCTGACGCGCTATCACCGGATGCGCGGCGAGAACACGCTCTGGCTGCCCGGCACCGACCATGCCGGCATCGCGACGCAGATCGTCGTCGAGCGTCAGCTGCAGGATCAGGGCGTGAACCGCCACGACCTCGGGCGCGACGCTTTCGTCGCCAAGGTCTGGGAATGGAAGGAGGCCTCGGGCACGACCATCACCCGGCAGATGCGCCGGCTCGGCGACAGCGTTTCCTGGGAGCACGAGTACTTCACGATGGACGCGAAGATGTCGCGCGTCGTCACCTCCACCTTCGTCCAGCTGTTCGACGAAGGGCTGATCTACCGCGGCAAGCGGCTCGTCAGCTGGGACCCGGTGCTGAAGTCGGCGGTCTCCGACCTGGAGGTGGAAAGCGAGGAACGCGAAGGCACGCTGTGGCACATCCTCTACCCGTTCAGCGACGGGCCGGTCGATGGCGGCGACGGGCAACCGATGCGCGGCATGCACATCGCGACCACGCGTCCCGAGACGATGCTCGCCGACGGCGCGCTCGCGGTGCACCCGGATGACCCACGTTACCGCCATCTGGTCGGCCGATTCGTCGACCTGCCGCTCTGCGACCGCCGCATTCCGATCATCGCCGACGCGTATGTCGATCCGGCCTTCGGCTCCGGCTGCGTGAAGATCACCGGCGCCCACGATTTCAACGACTACCAGGTCGCGCTCCGCCATGCCCTGCCGCTGATCACGATCTTCACGCTCGATGCGGCGGTGAACGACAACGGCCCGGCGGCCTACCGCGGCTTGAACCGCTATGCGGCACGCAAGGCGGTGCTCCAAGACTTGACGGCGCTGGGGTTGCTCGAGAAGTCGGTGCCGCACCGGCATGCCGTGCCCGTCTGCACACGCACCGGGGAAGTCGTCGAGCCGATGCTGACCGACCAGTGGTTCGTCGCGACCACGAAGCCCGGCCCCGACGGCAAGAGCATCGCCGACAAGGCGATCGAGGTCGTCGCCAGCGGCAGCATCCGCTTCCACCCCGAGCAGTGGGTCAATACCTACGACCAGTGGATGACGAACATCCAGGACTGGTGCATTTCGCGCCAGCTCTGGTGGGGGCATCAGATTCCGGCGTGGTTCGGCGACGGCGGCGAGATCTTCGTCGCGACCAGCGAGGAGGCGGCGCGTGCCCGGGCAGAGGCCGCCGGCTACCGGGGGCCTCTCGCCCGCGACGAGGACGTGCTCGACACCTGGTTCTCCTCGGCGATGGTGCCGTTCTCGTCGCTCGGCTGGCCCGAGCGCACGAAGGAACTCGAACTCTTCCTGCCGTCGACGGTGCTCGTCACCGGCTACGACATCATCTTCTTCTGGGTCGCCCGGATGATCATGATGACGACGCACTTCACCGGGCAGGTGCCGTTCACCGACGTCTACGTCCACGGCCTCGTGCGCGACGCGCAGGGCCAGAAGATGAGCAAGAGCGAAGGCAACGTGCTGGACCCGGTCGACCTCATCGACGGCATCGCGCTCGAGGCGCTGCTCGAGAAGCGCACCACCGGCCTGCGCCGGCCCGAAACCGCCGGCAAGGTCCGGAAGATGACCGAGAAGGAGTTTCCGGACGGCATTCCGGCGTTCGGCGCCGATGCGCTGCGCTTCACCTTCGCGTCGCTCGCGAGCCTCGGGCGCAGCATCAATTTCGACCCGAAGCGCTGCGAGGGCTATCGCAACTTCTGCAACAAGCTCTGGAACGCGACCAAGTTCGTGCTGATGAATTGCGAAGGGCAGGACTGCGGCCTGAAGGAGCACACCAAGGCCGAGTGCGCGCCCGGCGGCCCGGCGCACGGCTTCCTCCGCTTCAGCCCCGCCGACAAATGGGTCACGAACGAGCTGCAGCGGGTCGAGGCGGCCGTCGAGAAAGGCTTCGCCGAGTACCGGCTCGACAACGTCGCGGGCGCGCTCTACACCTTCGTCTGGGACGAATACTGCGACTGGTACATCGAGATCGCGAAAGTCCAGATCCAGACCGGCGAGGCGCCGCAGCAGCGCGCCACCCGGCGCACCCTGATCCGCGTGCTCGAAACCGTGCTGCGGCTGCTGCATCCGCTGATGCCCTTCATCACGGCCGAACTCTGGAGCTCGGTCGCCCCGGTCGCCGGGCGCAGCACCGAAGGCGCCGGCATCGTCGGCGCGGCCTATCCGAAGGCCGACCTCGGCCGGGTCGATGCGGCATCGGACGCCTGGGTCGGCGAGCTCAAGGGGCTGGTCGGCGCCTGCCGGCGGCTGCGCAGCGACATGAGCCTCGCCCCCGACAAGCGGGTGCCGCTGTTCGCGATCGGCGCGGGCGCATTCGTCGGCGAGGCCGCCGCGCTGCTGAAGGCGTTGACGAAACTCTCCGACGTCAAGGTCTTCGACGACGAGGCGTCGTTCACCCAGGCGACCCTGCACGCGCCGGTCGTGCTGCACGGCGCAACGCGGATCGCGCTGCACGTGGAAATCGACGTGGCGGCCGAACGCGAGCGCCTCTCGCGCGAGATCGACCGACTCAACGGCGAGGCCGCCAAGGCTGTCGCGAAACTCGCCAACGAGCGTTTCGTCGCGCGCGCGCCGGCGACGGTGGTCGCCCAGGAGCAGCAGCGCCTGGCCGACTTCAGCGCCAGCGCGGCGCGCCTGAGCGATCAGCTGAGTCGGCTGACGGCGCCTGCGTGAAGGTGTCGATCGGCTGAGCACCTCGGGCATCGGGCGTTTCGTTCAGGAGCGCGTCGATGCGCATCACGACGGCACGCGCGCAACGGCGCCGCGACTCGGCTGTGATGCTCGCGACGCGCGGCGTGACGCGGAGGTTGCCGAGGCCGGCGAGCGGCCGCCCGCGCCGGAGTTCGCCGGGCTCGAGGCTGTCGAGCCAGGCCGCGGCCATGCGTCCGCTGCGCAGGGCTTCGGCGAGTGCGTCGACGTCGAAGAGCCCGGAATGGCTGAGGCTCACGAGAACCTGGTCCGGCTTGCAGTAAGGCAGGAGGCCGCCGCCGAGCATGCCCCGGTAGCGGCTGAAGAAGCCGAGCTGTACCGACACCGCGTCGCTCTGCTCGAACAGCTCCCGCAGCGCGAGCGGCTTCACGTTCCAGCGCCCCCAGACGCTGTCGCTCGCATGCACCGACGGGTCGTAGCCGACGACCTTCGCGCCGAACGATGCGAGGACGCGGGCGGTGGTGCGCGCGCCGGGCGTGAGCCCGATCAGACCGACCGTGCGGCGCGCGAGTTCGCGGCCGGCGAGCGTGCCGTCGGGCCCGACGACCGGCACCCGCCTCAGCATCGAGAGGATCGCCCCGATGGCGAATTCGGCGTCGGCCTGGGCGCTGCCGGTGGTGCTGCGGACCACCTCGACTCCGGCCCGGGCGCAGGCCTCGAGATCGATGTTGTCGAGGCCGGGCGTGATCCGCCCGACCGCCCGCAAGCGCGGCGCGTGGCGCAGCGTGGCGGCGTCGACGCTCACGCTCGCCGGAATGATCATCGCCCGCACGTCCGGCAGTGCCTGAAGCAGCGCGTCGGCGTTCACTGCGAACTCGGGCACGACATACACGGAGTAGCGCTTTTGCAACCAGTCGATTAAGTCCGATTCGAGCGCTTCTGCAATCAGCAACTC
>CAZZWY010000021.1:0-18168 GCA_964657785.1 uncultured Acetobacteraceae bacterium | reverse complement strand
TGGTCGCCGGCTGCAGCGCGCCGCCGGCCGTGCCACCCGTCCCGCCCGCAGCGACGCGGCCCGCGCCGCTCGAGGGCTCGCTCGCGCAGGCGGTGGCCGCCGCCAGCGACGCGCTGCTCGCCCAGGCGCGGCAGCTGCCGGGCTTCCGCTCGTCGCCCGGCCGGCGCACCGCTGTCTTCGACCCGATGCTCGACACCTCCACCGCCCAGCAGACGGCCGCGACCCTGCGGATCGGCCGGCACCTGGCGGAACGGCTCGCGTCGGGCTCCGACGCCATCGAGTGGCTTGCCTTCCAGCCGCAGAATCTCGCCAGGGCGCGGTTCGTGCTGACCGGCTCGCTGAGCCGCGCGCTCCCCGACCGGCCGAAGGGCTCGGCGCTGCTCAACCTCGCGCTGACCGAGCTCGCGACCGGCCAGGTGGCCGCACAGGCCTGGGCGCTGGCACGCGACGACCCCTTCGACGCGTCGCCCCTGCCCCATGACGCCGACAGCCCGCTGCCGCTTCGCGACGCCGCGGTCGACGGCTACCTGACGACCTCGGCAACCGCCGCCGGCAAACCGGCGAATCCGGCCTTCCTCGCGCAGATGGCCGTCGCGCCGCTGCTCGACGACGCCAACCAGCGCTACGACGCCGGGAACTACGCCGAGGCGCTCGCGGGCTACCGGCGCGCAGCGGCGGCCGGCAACCCCCCGCTGCGGGCGCTCGTCGGCCTCTCTCTCGCAAGCGTCCGGCTCGACCGCCCCAGCGACGCCGAGCAGGCCTTCGGCGCGATCGTCGCGAGCGGCCTCGCGCGCCGCCAGCTCGACGTCCGGTTTCTCTTCGCGCCGGGGGGCACGGCGTTCTCGTCCGACCCGACGGTCAGCAGCGCCTATTCGATGTGGTTGCGCCGGATCGCCCGCGAGACCGCAACGGCGAAAGCCTGCCTGACGCTCGTCGGTCATACGAGCCGGACCGGGCCGGACGCGGCGAACCACGCGCTCTCGCTGCAACGCGCGACCGTCATCCGCCAGCGGCTCGTGCGCGAGGCTGCCGTGCTCGCTGGCCGCATCAAGGTGCTCGGGATGGGCTCGCAAAGCAAACTCGTCGGCAGCGGCAACGATGACGCCAGCGACGCGCTCGACCGGCGCGTCGACATCAGGGTGCTGCCGTGTGCCTCCCCGTGAGCGCCAGCGCCGGGCCGCGCCCTTCGGCCCGAAGCAGGGTCTCCAGGCACTGGTCGCGAATGCCGTAGAAGCGCTTGACCTCGTCGATCTGGTCCCAGGCCTCGGGCGCCGGCGCCGCCCCGGCACGCCGCACCGCGAGGATCATCTTGTTCTTGCTCGTGTGCTCGAGGGCGACGAACTCGAACACCTGCGTGTCATAGCCGCAGGCGTCGAGCAGCATCGCGCGCAGGCTGTCGGTCAGCATCTCGGCCTGCTGCCCGAGGTGCACGCCATGCTTCAAGACCGGCCGCAGGGGATGCGGGCTCAGGAGCTGCGGGCGCAGCTCCTTGTGACAGCAGGGCGAACAGAGAATGATCGACGCGCCGGCGCGGATGCCGGTGTGGATCGCGTGGTCGGTCGCGGTATCGCAGGCGTGCAGCGCGATCATGATGTCGGCTCGCTGGACCGCGCGGCTGCTCACGTCGCCGGCCTCGAACCGCAGGCCCTCGGCGCCGACCTTGGCCGCAGCGGCATTGCAGAGCGTCACCAGGTCGGACCGCAACTCGACGCCCGTCACCTGCGCGCGCAGGCCGAGCGCATGCCGCAGGTGGTCGTGCGTCGCGAAGGTGAGGTAGCCCTTGCCGCTGCCGAAGTCGAGCACCTCGACGTGCCCGGCCTGACCGGTTTTCGCGAGATCCGTCGCCGCGAACGCGTGGTCGAGCACCTCGACGAACTTGTTGATCTGCTTCCATTTGCGCGCCATCGCCGGGACGAGGCGGTGCTGCGCGTCGGTCACGCCGAGCGCAGCGAGGAACGGTCGGTCGATCTCGACGAAGCGGCGCTTGGCACGGTCGTGCGCGGCCGGGGCCGGCTCGACCGCTGCCGCTGCCGCGGGCGTCCGGCCGCGCAGCAGCGTCTGCCGGCCGCGCTTGCCGAGCAGCCACTGGGTTTCGCCGGCGGTCGTGTAGAGATGCGCCTGGGTGAAAGCACAAGAGAGGACGCCCGCGTGGACGCCGCCGAGCCAGTCGCGCACCGCATCGATCGCGGCGTCGACCGGCAGGTTGCTCGTGAGGTCCCGGGTTCGCTCGCTTTGCACGACGCAGATCACCGGCTGCTCCTTCAGGCGCAGCGGCCGGCCCGCAACCTTTCGCAGGCTCGCCGCCTCGCCGCGCGGGCGGGCGAGCACGAACCTGACGAGGCTGCCGTCGTCGACCGCGGTGCGCAGCAGGGCGAGGAAGGTGTCGAGCGGCGCGTCGGGCATGGCCGGTAGTTTAGGCAGCGCCCGGAAGCGGCCACGCGCAACCGGCCGCGATGCCGCACGGCCGCGCCGGGCCGCTCGCGTGGCGGGGCCGCGCGCACAGCGGCCGCGTCAGAATATTTTTTCGATTCTTTATCGGTCGTCGTAAACCGACTCGCGCACTGCCGCGTTGTCTGCCGCAAGCCCGACGTTCGCCGGGCCAGCCCCGAGCCTCGGCTCTTCACGACGCCACCTTCGACGCCACTCTTTTTCCACTGGAACCACCATGATCAAATCCCTCGTTATCGCCGCCGTCATGACCGCCTTCGCCGGCGCTTCGTTCGCCCAGGCTTCGGCCCCGATGTCGGCCGACAAGCCGATGGCCGCCGCCTCCGGCAGCATGGGCAAGCACAAAATGCACAAGTCGAAGAAGATGCACGCGCCGGCCGACGCAGCATCGAGCTCGATGAAGTAAGCACCGGGGGTTCCCCGACACGAAAAAAGCCGGGTCCGCCCGGCTTTTTTTCGTCCAACGAACGTCACTCAGGCCACGCGACCTTGCGCCGGCACGACCTCGCAGCCGCTGATGCGCCAGGATTTGTCGGGTTGACGTTCGAGGTGGTAGAGCGCGAGCCAGAGCGTGCCGTCCGCATCGGTGAGGTGCACGCCCTGCACGATCCCATCGGCCACCCGTTCCGGCTTCAGGAACGCGATGCTCGCCGGACGGTAGACGACCGGGTAGCCGCCGCGCACCATCGCAATGAAGTTCTCCGGCGTGCCGAACATGTCGCGGATCTTCGGCGCGGCGAAGGCGAATGCGGCCTTGGCGTCGTCGGCAGCGAGCGCCTTGAGTTGCGCCTGCACGACGTCACGCACGCTCTTCGCCTCGGTGGCCGACACCTCCGCGGTCGGCGCGGCTTCGACGAAGCCGAGCGTCGCCGCGAAGAGGAAGAAGGTCGAGATCCAAGTCCGCATCGCACGCTCCCGAAGACGGCCCCCATCATGCGCGCGAATCGGGGACCGTGCAGCGACGAATCAGGGCTTTGGCGTCAGAAGCGTGTGTCCGCCGGGAGCCGGGGCGCCGCGAGCGAGCGCAGCAACAGGTCGGGGTCGACCTGCTGGGTCAGCACCCCCGCCATCTTCGGCGTGCAGAGCGACGCCACCTTCTCGAAGCGGAACCAGCCGAAGCCGTCCATCTCCGGCATGCGGCGGCCTTTGTAGCGGTCGAGGTAGTAGGTTTCGCAGCGAAACGAGGACAGCGGCAGCCGCGCCGAACGCGCCGCGAAGAGATGCAGGTCCTTCTTCGGCGTGTAGCGGAGCCGGCCGATCTCGACGAGCGCCGCCGGTTCCAGCCGCAGGCCGGTCTCCTCGCGTGTTTCCCGCAGCGCCGCGTCGATCGGTGTCTCCCCGGCGTCGATGCCGCCCTTGGGCAGGTCCCAGTGGTTCTGGCCGGTGACGTGGCAGAGCAGCAGCTCGCGGTCCTCGGTCAGGATCACGATGCCGCAACTGAGCTGTCGGGTGCCGAAGTACTGCATGGGTGGGAGGCAAAGGTGAGGGCGGCTCGACCGAAGAAAAGCCGAGCGCCCGCCTCAGTGTGGCATTTCGTCGGTGCCGCGAGCCTCCCGAAAAGGCCGGCGAACGCGGGTTTGCTTCGCGCCGCGCCTCGCGCCCCCGCCCTCAGCGGTCGATGCCGCCGAAGCAGATGTATTTGACTTCGAGGTAGTCGTCGAGGCCGTATTTGGAGCCTTCCCGTCCAAGGCCCGACTGCTTCACCCCGCCGAACGGCGCTTCGGCCGTCGAGATCAACCCGGTGTTGACGCCCACCATGCCTGACTCGAGCTGTTCGGCGACGCGCATCACCCGGCCGATGTCGCGGCTGTAGAAATAGGCGGCGAGGCCGAACTCGGTGTCGTTGGCGCGTTCGATCACCTCGGCTTCGCTGTCGAAGACGAAGATCGGCGCGAGCGGGCCGAAGGTTTCCTCGCTCGCGACCAGCATCTCGGCTGTCGCGCCCGAGATCACCGTCGGCTCGAAGAAGAGGCCGCCGAGCGCATGGCGCTTACCACCGGTCAGCACCTCGGCGCCCTTCGCGCGAGCGTCGGCAATGTGTTCCTCGATCTTCGCCACCGCCTTCGCATCGATGAGCGGCCCCTGCGTCACGCCGGGCTCGACGCCGTTTCCGACCTTGAGTGCCCTGACCTTCGCGACCAGCTTGTCGGTGAACGCCTGCAGCACGCCGCGCTGCACGTAGAGGCGGTTCGCGCAGACGCAGGTCTGCCCGGTGTTGCGGTACTTGGAAATCATCGCGCCGGTGACCGCGGCGTCGAGGTCGGCGTCGTCGAAGACGATGAAGGGTGCATTGCCGCCGAGCTCGAGCGACAGCTTCTTGATCGTGTCGGCGCTCTGCCGCATCAGCGTGCGGCCGACCTCGGTCGACCCGGTGAAGCTGAGCTTGCGGACGATGGGCGACCGCGTGAGTTCTCCGCCGATCTGGCTCGCCGAGCCGGTCAGCACCGCGAGCAGCCCCTTCGGCACACCGGCGCGTTCCGCGAGCACCGCGAAGGCGAGGGCGGAATACGGCGTCTGCGTCGCCGGCTTGACGACCATCGAGCAGCCCGCGGCGAGCGCCGGCCCGGCCTTGCGCGTGAGCATCGCGGTCGGGAAGTTCCAGGGCGTGATCGCCGCCGTCGTGCCCACCGGCTGCTTGATCGCGATGATCCGCTTGTCGGCCGAGGTCGCCGGAATGGTGTCGCCGTAGACCCGGCGCGCCTCGTCGGCGAACCATTCGATGAACGACGCGGCGTAGGCGATCTCGCCCTTCGATTCGGTGAGCGGCTTGCCCTGCTCGGCGGTCATGAGCAGCGCCAGGTCGTCGGCATTCGCGAGCATCAGGTCGGAGAGCTTGCGCAGGATCGTCGCGCGCTCTTTCGCCGCGGTGGTGCGCCACTGCCGCTGGGCGGCGTCGGCCGCGGCGATCGCCCGCATCGTCTCCGCCGTGCCGCACATCGGCACCGTGCCCAGCGTCTCGCCGGTGGCCGGGTTGGTGACGGCCACCGTCTCGCGGGAGTCGGCATCGATCCACTCGCCGGCAACGTAGCACTGCTGTCTGAAGAGGTCCGGGTCTCGAAGCTGCAACATGGGAATTCCTTTTCGTCGAACACGACGGGTTGTGGCAAGAATAGCCAAACCGGCGCCCGCGGCGGCGCCTCCGTGAAGGAAACCATGATCTACCCGAGCACCGACCACGAAACCCTCGCCTGCGACACGCACGACCGGATCCTGACCTTGCGGCTGAACCGCCCGACGCAGCTCAATGCCTTCACGGTCCGGATGGCGGAGGAGCTGATCGACGTCTTCGAGGGCGCGAGCGAGGACGACGCGGTCGGCTGCATCGTCGTGACCGGCAACGGCCGGGCGTTCTGCGCCGGGATGGACCTCGCGGTGCCGGGCAACGTCTTCGGCCTGAACGAGGCGCTGCGCCCGACGCTCGCCGACCTCGAGGATCGCTTCGAGGACCCGGAAATCGTCGCCGGCGTTCGCGATACCGGCGGGCGGGTCGCACTCGCCATTCAGGCGTGCAAGAAGCCGGTGATCGCCGCCATCAACGGGCCGGCCGTCGGCATCGGCGCGACGATGACGCTCGGCATGGACGCCCGGATCGCGTCGACCTCGGCCCGCTTCGGTTTCGTCTTCGGCAAGATCGGCATCGTGCCCGAGGCGTGTTCGTCGTATCTGCTGCCGCGCCTCGTCGGTCTCGCCCAGGCGCTCGAATGGGTGTATGCCGCCGACATCTTCGACGCCGAGGAGGCGCTGCGCGGCGGCCTCGTGCGCTCGGTCGTCGAGCCGCCGGATCTGCTGGATGCGGCCTACGCGCTGGCCCAGCGCTTCGTCCGCAACAAGTCGCCCGTATCGATCGCGCTGACCCGCCAGATGATGCTGCGCAACTCGCGCACCGACCCGCTCACGGCGCACAAGATCGAGTCGCTCGCGATGTTCTACAGCAGCATCGGTGCCGGCAAGGAGGGCGTCGCCTCGTTCCTCGAGAAGCGGGTGCCGGCGTACGGGGAGCAGGCGAGCGCGGACATGCCGGCGTTCTATCCATGGTGGTGAGAAGGACGCGGGCTTAGCCGGCCGCGTCCAGATTCGCCTTGACGCGACCCAGCAGCGTCGCGAGCTGGGCGCATTCCGCGTCGCTCAGCCCGGCCGTCGCCGTCGCGCCCAGGCGGCCGGCCTGCTGCCGCAGCAGGCGCTGCACCGCCTGGCCGTCGGCGGTGGGCGAGAGCCGCACCTGGCGCTTGTCGTCGGCATCGGCCGCGCGCGCGAGCAGCCCCTTGTCGCACAAGGTCTTGACGAGCCGCGCCATCTGGGCCTTGTCGCGACCGCTGTGCTGTACCAGATCGCGTTGGGTGGCCCCCGGGTGAGTGCAGAAGAAGCCGAGCACCTTCGCATCCATGTGGGTGATGTCGTGCGGCCCGTCGCGCAGGATGCGGTACTGCAGCGAGCGATAGCCGTGCATCAGGGCGTGGACGAGTTCGAGCACCTCGCTCCCCGTCGTCGTCGGCGGGCCGTTTTTGTTGACAATGTCTACTGTCTTGGGCATGATGGATGACATTATCAACGACTCCGTCCGCCCCATGCAGGATCAGGCTCCCACCCTTTCCCCGTCGCCGAGCCGCGTGCAGCGCGTTCGACACGAACTCAAGCGCCGTGAGCTCGAGGTGCTGCGGGTCGACCGCATCGCGCCGCATGTCGCGAGCATCGTGTTCCACGGGGAATCGCTCGCCGATTTCGTCAGTGCGTCGTTCGACGACCACGTCAAGTTCATGCTCGAGGGTGCCGCCGACGCCAAGCCGGTCGGGCGCGACTACACGCCGCGCGCGTTCGACCGCGACGCCCGCACGCTGACGATCGAGTTCGCGCTCCACGGCGACGGCCCGGTCGCGAACTGGGCCTCGCAGGCGCGGCCCGGTCAGCGGGTGCTCGTCGGCGGGCCGCGCGGCTCGATGGTCGTGCCGCTCGATTTCGACTGGCACCTGCTCGTCGGCGACGAAACCGCCCTGCCGGCGATCGCGCGCCGCCTCGAGGAGCTGCCGGCGGGGGCCCGTGCGATCGTGATCGGCCAGGTCGGCGAGGACAGCGACCGGCGGTCCTTCCGGAGCGCCGCAGCGTTCACCGTGCAGTGGGCCGACAGCGCCGCCGCGCTGATCGAGGCGGTGCGTGCGTTGACGTTGCCGCCCGGCGAAGGCTACGCCTGGTGCGCCGGCGAGGCGGCCACCATGGCCACCGTGCGGCGCCTCCTCGTCGACGAGAAAGGCCACCCACGCCACGCGATCCGCGCCGCCGCCTACTGGAAGCACGGCGCTGCCGCGCATCATGCAAACATCGAAGATTGACGTCCGCCTCCCTGGTCAAGCTCAGAGGAAACCCGTAGACTCAACATTGCAGGAGAGCGTCGGCATTGCCGGCCACCGAAGGCGCAAACTCCCATGAACGCTCAGGTCCCGTACTGCACCACATTGAACGCCGTCTGGAGAGTCGTCATCGGGTCGTGAAGACCGGCTGACGCACCGAAGGAGAAACGCACACCGGCATCTCGCCGGGTGCCGAAGCTCTCAGGTACCGAGGACAGGGGGAGCGGCAACCGCCGGCGCGCGATGCGCCGGCTGCCCCGTGATGGAGCGTTCCATGAAAGTCATCGTCCTCGGCGCCGGCCTGCTCGGTGTGACCTCGGCCTACTTCCTGCGTCAGCAGGGCCACGACGTCACCGTCGTCGACCGCCAGGCCACGCCCGCGGCCGAAACCAGCTTCGCCAACGGCGGGCAGATCTCGGTCAGCCACGCCGAACCCTGGGCCAACCCGAGCGCCCCGCTCAAGGTGTTGAAGTGGCTGGGCAAGGAAGACGCGCCGCTGCTCTTCCGCATCCGGGCCGACATGCGCCAATGGCTCTGGGGCCTGCAGTTCCTGCGCGAATGCACGCCGGCCCGCACCCGCCACAACATCGAGCAGATCGTGCGGCTCGGCACCTACAGCCGCGACACCCTCCAGCAGCTTCGCCGCGACATCGGCATCGCCTACGACGAGCGCACCCAAGGCATCCTCCACTTCTACACCAGCCAGGAAGAGTTCGACGGCGCCGAGGCCCCGGCCGCGCTGATGCGCGAGCTCGGCTGCGACCGGCGCGTGGTGTCCGCCGACGAGGCCGTTCGCCTCGAGCCCGCCCTGCGCCACATCCGCCCCCAACTCGCCGGCGCCACCTATACCGCCGAGGACGAATCCGGCGACGCGAACCGGTTCGCGCGCGAGCTGGTCGCGCGCTGCGAGGCCGACGGCGTCGTGTTCCGCATGAGCCACACCGTCACGGCGCTGCGCGAGGTCGGCGGGCGGATCGATCACGTCGAGGCAACCGACGCCGAGGGCCGCTTCCAGCGCCTGCGCGCCGGCGCCTACGTGCTCGCGATGGGCAGCCTCTCGCCGCTCTACGCCGAGCCGCTCGGCATCCGCTTGGCCGTCTACCCGGCCAAGGGGTACTCGGTGACGATGCCGGTGAAAGACGCCTCGATGGCGCATCAGGTCTCGCTCACCGACGACGAATACAAGCTCGTCTTTTCCCGACTCGGCGACCGTCTGCGCATCGCCGGCACGGCGGAGCTCAACGGCTACGACCGCGATCTGAACCGCGTGCGCTGCGAAGCGATCGTGCGCCGCACCGAGCAGCTCTTCCCGGGCGCCGGCGACACGACGCAAGCGCAGTTCTGGACCGGCCTGCGCCCGGCCACGCCGTCGAACGTGCCGATCATCGGCACCTCCAAGGTGCCCAACCTCTACCTCAACACCGGCCACGGCACCCTCGGCTGGACACACGCCTGCGGCTCGGGCAAGAGCATCGCCCGCATCGTCAGCGGCCTGGCGCCGGAAGTCGACTTCGCCTTCGCCGGGGGCGCGAAAGGGCGCCCCGCCGGCGTGGACCCGGCGTACGCTTGAAGAGGTCGAGAGGGAAGTGAAGGCCGGCGCCGCGTCGATCCGCGCGGCCGCCGGTGCCGCCGACTACGCCGCCTTCGCGGCACTGGTGACCGAGTACGTCGCCTGGTGCCGCCAACGTTACGCCGAGGACCCGGTCTTCGTCGAGCAGGTGTTCGGCCACCAAGGTCTCGACGACGAACTGCGGTCGCTTGAGGCCCTCTACGGCCCGCCGCACGGCAAGACGCTGCTCGTGGCCCTCGGCGACGACGTCGCCGGCGGCGGCGCGTGGCGGGCGCTGAGCGACGGCACCTGCGAGATGAAACGCGTCTTCCTCGCCGACCGCCTCCAGGGCCGCGGTCTCGGCCGGCGGCTCTGCGAGCTGCTGATCCGCGACGCGGCGGATGCCGGCTTCGCCCTGATGCGCATCGACACCGCGCGACGCTTCGCCGAGGCGCTGGCGATGTACGACGCGCTCGGCTTTCGCCGCTGCGCGCCGCACCGCGTCTACCCCGAGCGCATCGCCCGTGAACTCGTCTTCATGGAATTGCCGCTCGATGGGCGACGCCAAGGCGACTGAGGCCGGCCGAACAAGCGCCGACACTCGGGGCTTCGCCATTGCGCGTCAGGCCGTTGCCATGAACCGAGTCCTCGCCCACACGGGTGCCCGCTTTCCGATCGTCCAGGCGCCGATGGGCTGGATCGCCCGTCATGTCCTCGCCGGCGCGGTGTCGCGGGCTGGCGGCCTCGGCATCATCGAAACCTCGTCCGGCGAGACCGCCGAGTGCCAGCGCGAGATCGCCCACATGGTCGAGACCGGCCTGCCGTTCGGCGTGAACCTGCCGATCCGCTTTCTGAAGGACGACGCGATGCTGCGCTTCGTCTGCGAGTCGGGCGTGCGCTTCGTGACAACCTCGGCCGGCAGCCCGGCGAAGTTCATCGCGCCGCTGCACGCCGCCGGCATCGTCGTCTACCACGCCGTGCCGACGCTCGACACGGCGCTCAAGTGCGTCGACGCCGGCATCGACGGCCTGGTCGTCGAAGGCGCGGAGGGCGGCGGGTTCAAGAACCCGGAGGAGGTGAGCTCGCTGGTGCTGCTGCAGGCGATCCGCGAACGGGTCGAGGTGCCGCTGATCGCCGCCGGCGGCATCGTCGACGGGCGCGGCATGGCCGCGGCCTTCGCACTCGGTGCCGAGGCCATCCAGATGGGTACGCGCTTCGTCGCGAGTGCGGAGAGCCCCGTGCACGCGAACTACAAGCAGGCGATCGTCGATTCGCAGGCGACCGGCACCTGGGTGCTCAACACCCGCGCGACGCCGTGCATCCGCGCACTCAAGACCGACTACACCCGCCCGATGCACGACACCGGCCTGCTCGCGGCCGATGCCTTCGGCGGCATCCAGCGGGTCTATTTCGACGGCGACATGAACGCCGCGCCGGCGATCGCCGGGCAGTCGGCGGGGCTGATCCACGCCGTCTTGCCGGTGCAGCGCATCATCGAGCAGACGGTCGCCGAATTCTTCGAGATCACCGGCCGCTTCGGCCGCCTGGCCGCCGAGCGACACTTCGGCTGATTCGTCGGCCTTGCCGCAGGAGACTCCCACATGAAAACCCGCATCACCGAACTCTTCGGCATCCGCCACCCGATCATCCAGGGCGGCATGCACTTCGTCGGCTTCGCCGAGCTCGCGGCCGCCGTGTCCAACGCCGGCGGCCTCGGCCTGATCACCGGCCTCACGCAACGCACGCCCGAGCTGCTCGCGGCGGAGATCCGGCGCTGCCGCGAACTTACCGACCAGCCCTTCGGCGTCAACCTGACCTTCCTGCCGACGGTGAGCTCGCCCGACTATCCGGGCTACATCCGCGCCATCGTCGAGGGCGGCGTGAAGGCGGTCGAGACCGCCGGCAACAACCCGCAGAAGTGGCTGCCCGGGCTGCACGAGGCGGGCGTCAAGGTCATCCACAAATGCACCTCGGTGCGACACGCGCTGAAGGCGCAGTCGATCGGCTGCGATGCGGTGAGCGTCGACGGCTTCGAGTGCGGCGGCCACCCGGGCGAGGACGATGTGCCCAACTTCATCCTGCTGCCGCGCGCCGCCGACGAATTGAAGATCCCGTTCGTCGCCTCCGGCGGCATGGCCGACGGCCGCTCGCTGGTCGCCGCGCTCGCGCTCGGCGCCGAGGGCATCAACATGGGCACCCGCTTCATCGCGACGCAGGAAGCGCCGGTGCACGACCATGTGAAGCAGGCGATCGTCGAAGCCAGCGAGCTCGACACCCGGCTCGTCATGCGGCCGCTGCGCAACACCGAGCGGGTGTTGAAGAACGCCGCCGTCGAGCGCCTGCTCGAGAAGGAACGCCAGCTCGGCGCGGCGCTCAGGTTCGACGACATCATCGACGAGGTCGCCGGCGTCTACCCGAAGATCATGCAGGAGGGCGCGATGGACGCCGGCGCCTGGTCGTGCGGCATGGTGGCCGGCCTGATCCACGACGTGCCGACGGTCCAGGTGCTGATCGACCGCATCATGGGCGAAGCCGAATCGCTGATCCGCGAGCGGCTCGCGCGCATCGCGGGCTGAGGGGTTCGGGCGCTGCTCGGGCGTTTTCGCGCCAGCGGCGGGAAGCTGTCGGCTGCGGTCGCGCCGACAGCGCACTGACGATGCATCGCCTCTGCCGGTTCGGCACGGGCAGGCCTCGCTGACCTCCCACACGATGAGAAAAGCAGGTGCTCGCGTTCCCTGGTGTCGTTGACTTGAACAGCATGCAAGGCGGCAAAACGGGACCACGGGACGCCCGGCATACTGCTTCCATTCGACGATCGAGGCTTCGCCTCTCGACAGCATGCACCACGACACCGACCTGATTGCGCCGTTCGATCCCGGAGTGGTGTCATCCGACGCTCCGCGTCGACGCTTCTTCGTCAACGCCCTCGCCCTCGGCGCCGCCGCGGCCGCAGCGCCATTCGTGCGTGCGCAAGACATCCTCGCGCCCGCGAGTTCGCCGAAACAGATCGCCCGCCTGACCTTCGGCGAGGGCGGCCGGGGGCCGAGCCGGGTGCACCCTTCGTTCGTCAAGGACGTCGGTCTGCTGACCGACCTCAACCACACCAACCAGGGCGGCGCCTGGTGGAACTTCGACACCTACATCACGCCGGTGTCGCAGTTCTACATTCGCAACGCCTACCCCACGCCGCGTCCGGAGCTCGACCGCCGCGTCGACCCGCGCCACTGGCGGCTGAAGATCCACGGCGACGCGGTCGAGCGCGCGTTGACGCTGACCTACGACGACCTGCTGAAGATGCCCTCCCGCTCGATCATGAGCGTGATGCAGTGCGCCGGTGCGGGCGCTGGTGCCCGGCTGGTGCGGCGGCGCCTCGACCAAGTGGCTGACCGAGATCAAGATCGCCTCGCACGACTTCTGGGCGCGGCTCAACACCACCGACCACACCCTGATCGGCCCCGACTACCCGCCGCCGGTGGCGAACCCGGGCGACGAGTTCCGCTTCATTCGCCCCGACCAGCTGCTCGGCCAGCCCGTCACCTGGCAGCCGGCGCGCAGCACGATCGCGGTGCCGCTCGCGCTGTCGAAGCAGCCGGACATGCCGCCGAATTACCCGCTCGATCGCGGTGAACTCCGATCCTGAAAGCCGGTCCGCAGGTCATGCGCGGCTACGCGTGGGCGCCGCAGTCGGGCGTGCGCCGGGTGGACGTCCGCATCAACGGCGGCGCCTGGTTCGAGGCCCGCATCATCGACGTCCAGCCGAATCGCTACACCTGGGTGCGCTTCGAGTTTGCGCTCAACCCGCTGGGCGGCGACATGACCCTCGAGACCCGCACGACCGACAACGCCGGCAACAGCCAACCCGCGACGGTGCCGTACAACAAGGGCGGCTACAACTTCGGGGCCATTCCGGTGTTCAAGCTGCGCTTCGCGTAGCGCTGGCACCAACCCGCGATGACCGCCCCACGCCGAGCTCTCGTCCACCGCCTCCCCGCCAACTCCCCCGACGACACGAGCGCCCTCGTCGCCGCCGGGCAGCGCGGCGAGATCGACCCCACCCGCATCGTCGCGATCCTCGGCAAGACCGAAGGCAACGGTTGCGTCAACGACTTCACTCGCGGCTACGCGACACTGGCGCTGAAACAGGCGGTCGCCGCATTGAGCAGTCGCTCGCTCGACGATGTGGCCGAGAACGTCGCATTCGTGATGTCGGGCGGCACCGAAGGCGGCTTGTCGCCGCACTGGCTGGTGTTCGAAACGCGGTTGGAAACGCGCTTCGAACCAGGCGACGCGCCCCCCGCCGCGTCGTCGGTCCCGGACCGCGCCACGCTCGCGATCGGCGTCGCCATGACGCCTGACTTTGCGCCTCCTCGCGCCATGCCCGTGCGCTGGTCGGCGGCGTGCTGGCGGGCGTCTTCGGCGATACGCAGCTCTTCGTCTCGGGCGGTGCCGAACACCAGGGGCCGGACGGCGGCGGGCCGGTGGCCGTCATCGCCCGGCTGGACGACTGAGCTGGGCAGGCAGCAGGCCAAGTCGCCGTCGGTCTGGTTCGACTGAAGCCGTTCACGTCGACACAGCCGATATCGCCGATACCGCGACTCGATCCGCTGTCGCAGAACCCGACGATCGCTGTGCCACGATCGGTCGCGGCAGAGTTGTAGCGTCTGCGAAGCTCGGCGCCTTGCCGAGTTCGCGGTGAGGCCCGCTTCACCTCGCTCCCATCAGCGCGTACCACCAGGCCGGGACGGTCATCAGCGACAGCGGGATGCCGATGCCGAGCATCAGGCTCACCAGCGCCGAGTCCAGCTCGTATTGCATCGCCACGACCCCGGCGCCGATCATCGGCGCCATCGCCGATTCGAAGACGGTCACTTGCGCGGCATGGTGCATCGACGCCGGAAGCAGCCAGAGGTAGAGTGGTGCGACGAAGAGCGGCACCAGCACGAGCTTGAAACCGAGGCCGATCGCGACGAGATGGCGATGGCGGCGCAACTCCGACAGTCGCAGCTGACTGCCGACCGACAGCATCGCGAGCGCCGGAATGGCGTCGCCCAGGCGCGCCAACATCGCGTCGAACCAGGCGGGGACGGGTGCATCGGTCAGGAGAATCGCCAGCACGAGCGCCTGTAGCGGCGGAAAACCGGCGATCTTTCGCACCACGTCCCAAGGCATCGCTCGGCGGCCGGAATACGAGGCAGCCGCGAGCAGGCCGATCGTCGAGAGCACGAGATAGGAACCGAGCTGGTCGATGAGAAGCCCGAGGCGCATCGACTCCTTGCCGAAGAACGTCTCGATCATGGGCAGGCCGACGAACGACGTGTTGCCGAGCGCGCCGGTGAGCAACAGGCCGCCCGTCGTGGCGCGATTCAGGTGCAGGACGCGCGCTGTCGTGCTGAAGAAAAGAAAGCCGATGCCGAACACCAGCCACGGCATCGCCACCGCCAACACAACGCCGGCATCGAACTGAAGTCGCCTGATGGTCGAGAACGTCAGCGCGGGCAGGGCGACATTGACGATGACGGCATTGAGCGTGAGGTGAGCACCCTCCGGGAAGCGCCCGGATCGCCGAAGCGCGATGCCCAGGATCAGGCAGAAAACGATCAATGCGAAATTGGTCATGCTCCCTCCGCGGGGGCCTCACTAGAGCGAGCGCATTGCAGCAGGGTCGCCACGCCATGTCGGCTATCGCGAAACGACAGCGCGAGCGGTCGATGCCTCGTTTCAGTGGCGAGACTGTGCGTCGCGATCTCCTCGGTCGAGTTCGACACACGGCCCGTCTCAGCGCCCCTTCATCGCCACTGTCGGTCCTCCCCTGATAAAAAGTCCTTTAAGACCTCGAAGCGACGATCTGCCGGATTCAGACGTCGGTCACAAGCGATCGTTCGGCCAGGCCGATCAGCCGCATGCAATGGGCAGGAAGAATTCCCACCGGCGGCGCGCGCCTTCGGGTTGAGCTTGTCCAAGATCGGCAAGACCGAACGCCGACAGGTGCTTTTGCAGGTCGACGACCCTGGGGGTGCAATCGAATGACAGCGCAGTAGCCTCGTGGAAGAAAGGGCCGGTCCTGGCGCGAAGTCTCAGCAGGTCGGCCCGGGGGAAGTTCTCAACTCACACATCGATGTTCGCCGCCCGCAACGCATTCCCCTCGATGAAGTTGCGCCGCGGCTCGACCTCGTCGCCCATCAGCATCGTGAAGACCCGGTCGGCCTCGATCGCGTCGTCGATCTGCACGCGCAACAGGCGGCGCACGGCCGGGTCCATCGTCGTTTCCCAGAGCTGCGCGGGGTTCATCTCGCCCAGCCCCTTGTAGCGTTGCCGGCCGACGGCCCCTTCGGCTTGCTGGAGCAGCCACGCCATCGCCTGGCGGAAGTCGGCGACGCGCGCTTCCTTCTGCTTTTCGCCTTCGCCGCGGCGAACGATGGCCTCGGCGCCCACCAGGCCGCGGAAGGTCTTGCCGGCGGTGCTGAGGGCTTCGTAGTCGGCACCGTGCATGAAGTCGGCCGTCACGACGCTGCTTTTCACGTTGCCATGGTGCATGCGGCTGATGCGCAGGATGAACTTGTCGGTGCGGGAGTCGAACTCGGCTGTCACTTCGGCATCGTGCAGGGCTGCCTTCAACGCGAGCGCCGAGCTTTCGGCGGCTTCGAGCGTGTCGACGTCGAGCTCCAGGCCGTTGGCCATCGCGCGCAGGGCTTCGACGTCCATCCAGCTCGAGAGCCGCTCGACGACGTTCTTCGCGAGCACGTATTGCAAGGCCAGCGCCTCGAGCGCATCGCCTTGCAGCACGGCGGCCCCGTCCACGGCGGTATCGAGCTTCGCGTCCTTCAACGCCACCTTCAACAAGTAGGCGTCGAGCTCGTGGCCGTCCTTCAGGTACTGCTCTTCCTTGCCCAGCTTGACCTTGTAGAGCGGCGGCTGGGCGATGTAGATGTGGCCGCGCTCGACGAGCTCCGGCATCTGGCGGAAGAGGAAGGTCAGCAGCAGGGTGCGGATGTGGGCGCCGTCGACATCCGCGTCGGTCATGATGATGATGCGGTGATAGCGCAGCTTGTCGGGATTGAAGTCGTCGCCGCCCATGCCCTTGCCGATGCCGGTGCCGAGCGCGGTGATCAGTGTCAGGATCTCGTTGCTGGTCAGGAGCTTCTCGTAGCGCGCCTTCTCGACGTTCAGGATCTTGCCGCGCAAGGGCAGGATCGCCTGGAACTTGCGATCGCGGCCCTGCTTGGCCGAGCCGCCGGCCGAATCACCCTCGACGATGTAGATCTCGCAGAGCGCCGGATCCTTCTCCTGGCAGTCGGCGAGCTTGCCCGGCAAGCCCATCCCGTCGAGCACGCCCTTGCGACGCGTCATCTCCCGGGCCTTGCGCGCGGCTTCCCGGGCGCGTGCCGCGTCGACGATCTTGCCGCAGATGATCTTGGCGTCGGTCGGGTTCTCCTGCAGGTAGTCGGTCAGCGCCTTGCTCACCACATCCTCGACGGGGCCGCGCACCTCGCTGCTGACGAGCTTGTCCTTGGTCTGGCTGCTGAACTTCGGTTCGGGCACCTTGACGCTCAGCACGCAGCAAAGGCCCTCGCGCATGTCGTCGCCGGTGACCTCGACCTTCGCCTTCTTCGCGAATTCGTTGTCCTCGATGTACTTGTTGACGACTCGCGTCATCGCGGCGCGCAACCCCGTCAGATGCGTGCCCCCATCGCGCTGCGGAATGTTGTTGGTGAAGCAGAGGACGCTCTCGCTGTAGCCGTCGTTCCACTGCATCGCCACATCGGTCGTGATCGTCGTGCCCTGCTCGCTGAGCTTCTCGCCGGTGGCGCCGAAGATGGTCGGGTGCAGCACCTTCTTGCCGGTGTTGACGTATTGCACGAAGCCCTTGACGCCACCCGCGAAGGCGAAGGTGTCTTCCTTGTTGTTGCGCTCGTCGACGAGACGAATCTTCACGCCATTGTTGAGAAAGCTCAGCTCCCGCAACTTCTTGGCAATGATGTCGTAATGGAAGTCGATATTGGAGAAGATCTCCAGATCCGGCAGGAAGTGGACTTCGGTACCGCGCTTCTCGGTCTCGCCGGTGATTCGCATCGGCGAGATTTCGACCGAATGCCCCTTGCCGTCGTCCCGCATCTCGACCAGGCGGTCCTGCGGAATGCCTTGCTTGAATTCCATGAAGTGCGTCTGCCCGTCGCGCCTCACCGTCAATCGCAGCCACTTCGACAAACCATTGACGCAACTCACGCCCACACCGTGCAATCCGCCGGAGACCTTGTAGCTGTTTTGATTGAACTTGCCACCGGCGTGCAGTTCCGTGAGAGCGATTTCGGCCGCCGAGCGTTTGGGCTCGTGCTTGTCGTCCATCTTCACACCCGTCGGGATGCCGCGGCCGTTGTCGGTGACGCTGATCGAGTTGTCGCTCTGGATCGTGACCACGATGTCATCGCAATAGCCGGCGAGCGATTCGTCGATCGAATTGTCGACCACCTCGAAGACGAGATGGTGCAAGCCGGTACCGTCCGACGTATCGCCGATGTACATGCCCGGCCGCTTCCTGACCGCCTCCAGACCCTCGAGGATCTGGATGCTGCCTTCGCCGTAAGCCGCACTGTCGGCCGCGTGACGATTGATCCGGCCAGTCTCTTCGAGCGCCTTGTCGCGTTGCGGGGGCGCAACCTCGCGCTTGACCTTGCCGGCCTTGGCCTTCATGGCCACCTGCAAGTCGAGAATCTTCTGGGCTTCGGTGTGTGCGAACAGCAACGCGTCGATGGCGTCTTGCTCGGACATCTCCTGGCCGCCACCTTCCACCATCACGATGGCGTCGCGGCTGCAGGCCACAAACATGTTGAT